>CAYMJH010000052.1:0-21321 GCA_964390385.1 uncultured Bacteroidales bacterium
CAATTTCATCCTTCACACTTTTCGCAACCTGCTTAAAAACAGGACAACCACCTGGATAAACACCTTGGGCTTATCTGTTGCCATGGGCTGTTCTGTTATTATTTTTTTATGGATACAGAACGAACGCAGTTTTGACAACTTCCACCCGAACCTTAAAAGGATATACCGGATTGATGGTATATGGTCCGATGGAACAAAGATGGACGGTACACCGGCTCCCCTGGCCCCGGCCATGCTGGATGAGATACCGGAGATTGAAAAGGCTGCGAGGGTAAGAAGCACGCCTGCCTTTCTGCTGCGTTTCGGTGAAAATTCGTTCTTCGCCGAAAACGGTGCGACAGCTGACCAGGAGATTTTCAACATATTTAATTTCCCCCTTAAATCAGGCGATCCGGCAACAGTTTTTTCCGATCCTTTCAACATTGTCATCTCTGAAAGTATGGCCGGGCGTTTTTTCGGGAGGGAAGATCCGATAGGCAAACAACTGGAGATCGAAGGGCGGGGATATTTGACGGTTACAGGCGTCATGGCTGATTTTCCGGTCAATTCTCATATTGACCTTGAATATGTGCTGCCGCATAAATTCCTGGAAATGGTTCCCCTGTGCGGACTGCAATGGGGAGATCCCAATTTCAGAACGTACCTGCTTTATAAACAGATACCCGATCGGAAAAAAGCCGAAGCGGACATAAACCGCACTGCCGTCAAAAATAATTTTCCCCAGGTGGTAGACAACAGATACAGCCTTTACCTTGAACCGCTCGAAGAGATCTATCTTAACTATGAAATACCTAACAGGCTCGGGCCGCAGGGCGATATCAGACTGGTAAGAATATACGGTGTGGTGGGCCTGTTCATCCTGATCATTGCCTGTATCAACTTCATGAACCTGTCACTGGCCGGGATCAGAAACCGGACAAAAGAAATAGCGGTGAAAAAAGTTACCGGTTCCCCGAGGACAGCGCTTATCCTTCAATTTCTCGGGGAATCATTTGTCATAGCCCTGATATCACTTAATATAGCCATCGTGCTGATCAACATATTTACATCCTCAATCAGTTCTTTTATGGGTTTTACCGGATCTGTGTTCGGTCAAATCCATCTTGAAACCGTTCTTATTATCACGGCAGTTGTCATCGTTTCAACCCTGGCAGCCGGCTTATATCCTGCCCTGATCATTTCAGGCCACAAACCCAACTCCATTTTCTCAGGCAGGGTGGTGGTTCCCGGCAATTACAGGTCGGGAAAATACCTGGTCGTGCTGCAATTTGCCATTTCCATAGTGCTTATCGTTTGCACCCTGGTCATCGGAAAGCAGATGCATTATATCCGCAATAAACCACTGGGATTTGACAGGGAAAACGTGATCTTCATCCCTGTCCGTGAAAATATAGGGTTGAAATTCGATGTGGTCAGGCATGAACTGTTAAAATATCCGGGCATAACAGCAGTAAGTGCAAAAGACTGCCTGCCCAATGCACATCGAAACAGCACCTGTGGAGTAATCTGGAAGCAGGACGGAGGAGTGCATAATAAAGATTGCGCCTTTGGCATGGAAACCACACGGGTTGATGATCAGTATTTCAGCCTGATCGGTGCTGAAATTGCTGCAGGCAGGGATTTTTCATATGAACTGGGAGACAGTGCCAGAAAGGTCTATATTGTAAATGAAGAAGCCGTAAAGGAAATGGGACTGCGCGAGCCTGTAGGTACTGAATTTGCACTATACGGCGAGTGGGGAACCATTGTAGGCGTTATTAAAAACACCTATTTCAAATCGCTTGATGCAACCATTGAACCGCAATTGTTCCACCTCTTTTCAGACATGGACCGGGAAGGTTACCTGGGCTATGTTTTCATTAAAACAAATGGCAACAATACACCCGGAATCATTAAACATATTAAAAAGGTCTGGCTTATGGTAAATTCCATAACACCCTTTGAATATGGTTTCCTTGATCAGGAATATGGCAATTTGTATCAAAAACATCAACGCACCAGTCAGGTTATTACCTTTTTTACCCTGCTGGCCATTTTCATTTCCTGCCTGGGAGTTTTCGGATTGAGTTCAATGCTGGCGAAATACAGGACTAAGGAAATCGGCATCAGAAAATCGAACGGAGCTGATACATTTGCTATCATGCTGTTGCTTGGGGGAAGTTTCACAAGGTGGCTGTCGGTCTCGATCATCATTGCCTGCCCTGTCGCGTGGTTTGCCATGAATAAATGGCTGCAGAATTTTGCCTATCATACCAGTTTGTCATGGTGGGTATTTGTGGTAGCGGGAATCGCGGCTTATGTAATAGCCATGCTGACGGTGAGCTGGCAAAGCTGGAGGGCGGCAAGCCGGAACCCGGTGGAGGCGCTGAGGTATGAGTAGGAAGCCCCCTCCGGCTCCCCCAAGGGGGAGAACAAGAAAGAAGTGCGCGTGTTGGTGCGAAGATATGACGGGCGCAGCAACTGACAACCGACCCACCTTCTCCCGATTAATCGGGATACGGCGGGCGCAGCAGCTGACAACTGACAACCAACAACAATCATAACCATCACAACAAACACAACAATCACAACCATCACAACCATCACAACTTTTAGAAATAAACGCTAATTAAGAAATACCATGCTTCGAAACTTCTTCCTACTGGCCATACGTAATCTTTTGAAAAACAAGGCTCAGTCGATTATCAGCATTGCTGGACTTTCCGTAGGATTTTCAGTATTCATCCTGATCGGACTTTATCTGAAATATGAATACTCATGGGACAAGCATAATGAACTTTACGATCGTATATACCGGGTACAACAGAAGGTCAGCCTGAACACCGGCGTGGAATACTGGACACAAACACAGGCCGCAATAGCCAGGCATCTGAGAGAGAACTACCCTGAGGTTGAGAATTCAGTGTTGCTCAGGGAAGCCTGGGGAGAATTCCTTTCGTCATCGGAGGTACAGGCGTTCCATGAAAGCGATGGATATTATGCAGAATCCTCTGTTTTTGAAATTTTCAGCTACGAGTTTATCAAAGGCGACAAGACCACCTCACTTGCCGACCCCAATTCAATCGTATTATCCGATAAACTTGCCGGCAAATTGTTTCCCAGGGAAGATGCAATGGGCAAAAATGTCATGCTCGAAAAAAAGTATAACCTCAAGGTAACCGGAATTTATAAAGAACTTCCTCATAATTCTTCGGACAATCCCTCTTACATTATCCCGATCCAACTGTTCGAGAAGACAAACAACTGGGAAAATGCACTGAATAACTGGACAGGCACTTCATTCAGGACCTATGTGCTGTTGAAGGAAGGAGCATCAAAAGAAAAGCTTGAAGACAAAATTGCCCATCTGCTTGATGAATATGAAGTGCTTAAGAAGCAACATGAATTGTACCTCCTTCCGCTTAAAGATGTATTTCTCCGGCCGGGTGATCAGAATGATTACATGGTTGCCATATTCATGTATGGATTGATCGCGGTTTTTATCCTGTTGCTGGCATGCTTCAATTTTGTTAATATCACCACAGCCGGTTCCTCGATGCGCGCCAGGGAGATCGGAATTAAAAAAGTCAGTGGAAGCAGCAGGCCGGCCCTGATCCGGCAATTTCTCGGAGAGTCAACCATCATTGCGTTATTGTCTATAAACGTAGCATTCATTATGGCAAAATTATTCCTCCCGGTTTTTTGCAGGATCATAAACCGTGATCTGCAATTTTCCTTTCAGGAACATTACGGATTTATTGTTTTCATCATAGGTATTGCCGTACTGGCAGGACTGTTATCGGGTATCTATCCGGCACTTTTCCTCTCTTCATTTAAAACCATTACTGTATTAAGGGCAGACATATCCAAAAGCCGGAAAGGAAAAGTCGGGCTGAAAAAAATACTGGTGATCTTTCAGTTGTTTATTTCCGTCTTTCTGATCATCGCTACCCTTATCGTATTCAATCAGATCAACTATATGATGAATAAGGATCGAGGCTTTGATATTCATAACATTGTATTTGCACAGTTCAAATCAGAAAAAGAGAATGGCAACATCCATGATCTGCGAAACCTGTTACTCATCCACCCTGAGATAGAAAATGTCACCATTTCAACCACTGTCCCTTTTTGCGGAAGTGAAGGCAGAAGTATCAACTGGGAAGGTTCGGGCGACGAACAGATCAATGTACGATACAACAGGGTTGATAAGACCTTCCTGAATACTTATAAAATAGAAATCATTCAGGGTAGAAATTTCCTTGCCGACAGTGCCAGCGAAACAAAAGAATGCATCATCAATGAAACAGCGCTGAAAATATTCGGGTGGGAAGACGCATTAGGTAAAAAACTTTATGACAACCGTTATCAGGTCGTAGGCGTTGTAAAAGACTTTCATCAAAGCGACATGCATAGCAGGATTGAACCTTATCTGTTTGTCTTGCATTCCGGCCAGGTATACGGTGATTACATGTACAGCATCCGCATTAAATCGGATGATCTGTTTGCCGCAAAACAAAAAATAACAGCCCTGTTTGAAACCTATTTCCCGAATGACGCTTTTGAATTCTGGACACTGGAAGACAGGTTGTACCGTGGCAATGCATATAAAATATGGGATGGCGTCAACAAAACGTTCCGGTTCTTCACCCTGTTGGCTGTTCTTATATCGGCTATGGGTTTGTTCGGTTTAATATCTTTTACCGCAAAAAGACGAACCAAGGAAATGGGGGTCCGTAAGGTTTTTGGATCCAGGCCGTCACAGATTTATGCCCTGCTGGCAAAGGAGTATATGCCCCTGTTGCTGACAGCAGCTGTGCTTGGTTCTGCCGGAGCTTTAATTTTTTACAGGGTCCTGCCGGGGGCATACAAGTACCCGCTCCAACCCATGGAATTTATTATTGCCTGGGGGCTGTTACTTTTCATCGTATTGATAACGATCAGTTACCAGGCTATCCAGGTGGCAATCAGCAATCCGGTGCATTCACTGAGGTATGAGTGAAAGGCAGCCCCCTCCGGCTCCCCCCAAGGGGGAGAGAAAGAAAGGAGCGGAAGAGTGTAAGTCCTTACAAACCATCTGCAGCTGACTAACGTGGATGGGTAAATTTTAAGATTTTTTATGTTTTGCATGTGATCGGGAACCTGTACTTTAGTTTTCAAGTATGCGGAAAAGATACCTGATCATTGCCATACGGAACATCCTCCGGAATAAACTGTACGCTGCCATTAATATTATCGGACTTACATTAAGTATTGCCTGTTGCATCATTATTGTTCTTTTTATCCAGTATGAATTCAGCTTTGACCGGTTCCACAAAAAGGCTGAGCGCATCTTTCGTTTCACCATCGAGGTCAGCAATGATGCAGGGTATAAGGCACATTTTGCACGCTGTGCCAAACCATGGATAAAATATATACCGGAGGCGTTTCCCGAAGTGGAGAAAATGACAACCCTGGTTCCGGGACGAAGGATGACGCTTATGGTGAACGAAAAGAAATTCGTATTGGAGAACGCCTATTATACCGATTCGTCCTTTTTTTCCGTCTTCGACATCAGTCTCTTAAAAGGCGATCCTGATCAGGTGCTGAAAGAGCCTTTCACAGCCGTGATCTCCGAATCGCTCGCCAGGAAATACTTCGGAAACAGCGATCCTGTCGGCCAGGTTATAACCAACACCGGATGGCATGACGGAGAAAAATGGACCCGGCTGAATTATGCCATAACCGCTGTATTCAAAGATATACCGGCGAATGCCCATTTCCATACCGATCTGCTGATGTCTGCCAGGTCGCAGGATTTTGATCCGTGGAAATTCGTATACCTGTTGCTGCAGAAAAATACCAGTCCATCCGGTTTCCTCGGCAAATGCGATGCTTTTATAAAAAGACATTCCGACCGGGAAGACAGCACGGAAAGAATGATTCCGCATTTGCAGTGTATCACCGATATCCACCTGAAATCCGATAAAGACCGGGAGATGGAAGACAACAGCAACATGACCGTGATCCTGATCATCGGGATCACCGGTCTGATCATGCTGTCAGTTTCCTGGGTCAACTACCTGAATCTTAACGTTGCCGGTATTTATCAGCGGAGACGCAATCTGTCCCTTTATAAGATGCATGGTTGCCCAAACACAGGGTTAATATCCATTTTTCTTAATGAAGCCTTCATCATAACGACACTTTCGTTCATACTGGCCTATATGCTGGTACACATCCTGCTCCCGGTACTGTCACCGGCCACCGGTAACCTGGTGAATCCAAACCTGTTTGCTCTTTTTCCCCAGGCCCTGCCCTGGTTGCTTTTGGTGTTTGCAGGTACGGTGGTGACCGGAAGTATCCCGGTTTTGCTGTTTTTACAGACTTCTCTCTTTTCACAGTCATGGACAACAAAAGGAAGCCTTTCCGGTTGGTTCAGAAAATCACTCGTGGTCTTTCAATTCACACTGACGATTGCGCTGATCATAAGTGCGCTGGTCATTCATTCACAGGGAGGATACATACAGGAGAAACAAACCGGGTCGGGGCTCGACAGTGTTGTAGTGGTAAAACTTTTCAACCAGGATATCATGTCAAAATACGACGTTCTGAAAGCTGAATTGCTTCAAAGCCCGTATATTAAAGAGGTTACCGCTTCATTTGAAGATCCGTTTGATCTCACCATGGATGCGATGGGTTTTGAAACCAGTGGAATTAAACCGGAGAATAAGGATAAAATTCTGTGGGTATATATAGCGGATGACAATTTCTTCAGATTTCTTGATGTTCCCATCATAGCCGGGCATGATTTTCCTCCGCTGGAAGAATACCTTAACAATGCAGAGGATTCCGACGGACAGCCAACCATAAAGGGTCACCTGCTGAATGCCTATATCAACAGAAGAGAGGATTATATTCTCAATGAAACTGCAGTTAAGGAACTCGGATGGACCCCTGAAGAGGCTGTCGGAAAGCCTTTTAAACTTAAATTTCCCTGGGGTGAGAATGTCATTTTTGGCGGGCAGATCGTTGGCGTCGTAAAAGACTTTCACGTTAACACCCTGCATCACGGTATAAAGCCCTATGTATTCTTTCAGAAAAATATCTGGTACTGGAACCTCCTGGTGAAAACCGATGAAAAGCATAACGCAGAAGCCCTGCAATACCTTGCCAAAACATGGGACAACATCATTACGGATTATCCCCTCGATTACCGGTACAATAAGGACCTGTTCTTTAAAGCGTACAGAAAGGAGATCGTTCAGTCGCGGCTGATCCGTTTCTTTTCCCTGCTGGCTATCCTGGTCTCGTGCATGGGATTGTTCGCCATATCCTCCATCATTATTTTGCAGCGCACCAAAGAAATCGGTATCAGAAAAGTCAGTGGCGCCACGCGTGTGACCATCATGCAAATGTTGCTGAGGGAATTTTCCCTCCTGGTTTTCATATCTTTCCTTATGGCATGCCCCATAGCCTATTATGCCATGGCAAAATGGCTCGAAGGCTTTGCCTACCGCACCGATCTCAGTTGGTGGATATTTGCCGTTGCCGGCATCGCAGCCCTTTTGATCGCTTGTCTTACCGTATGCTGGCAAAGCTGGCAGGCCACAAGCAGAAATCCGGTGGAAGCATTACGGTATGAATAAAGCCCCCTCCGACTCCCCCCAAGGGGGAGAGGAAGAAAGAAACAGCAAAGTACGATGATATTACATGGAGCCGATCAGCCTGTGGATCCAGATCTGCCTGTATGTGGTTCTCAATATGTTGTCACACGCTATTGAGGCTTCTCCTCTGAAGGCGGAAGAGTAACCACCGGTTGAACAACTTCTGCCTTTTTAATGGCGCTGCGGGTACGGGATTTTACCTTTCTTTTCACGGGTGTTTTTTTGACAGTCTTCTTAACGGCCGGTTTTGCGGGTTTTTCTTTTGATACCGCAACCTTAACCGGCTTGACAGGCCTGGTGGCCTTTAAGGGACTGACACGCTGGAGAGCCTTAACGGGCTTGACGGCTTTGGCAACCTTAACGGGCTTGATGGCTTTGGCAGCCTTTACGGGTTTACCCTTTTTCTGGGCCTTTTTTGCCACTTTGATGTCCCTGGTCAGTTTTTTTACCAGGGTTCCCAATTCTTTTTTCCTTGTCTTCAGCTCATTTTTCAGCTTCTGCATTTCTTTTTGCACGCCGACGACTTTTTCAAGTTCGGCATTCAGGTCTTTCAACTGTAAATTGGTTCCCCCTGCTTTTTTAGCCTTGCCCTTCTTTTGCATGGACTTCAGGAGACTCACGGAAGCATTAATCTTATTACGGATCGCTTTGTACTTCATAAATAAAAAGTTAAAAATAATGAATGAAGTTAGTTATTTTCCCGTTAAATTAATATTAAATTTTGATTTCAAATTTGTTACAAAAGCCATCGATGAGATCAATGCTTATTGCACATTGATAAACCTGAATCTGTCGACAGGAAAATAATCAGATCATCAAAACTTACATAATTTCAATCCAACATTATACTTTTCACCCGCCAGTCGTATGAAGTAGATTCCGTTTTCAAGACTTGAAATATCCGTTGTATACCTCGAAAGTCCTGCCGCTAACCTCCTGCTGAAAACAAGTTCCCCCCGGTGATTGTATATGTACATGAAACCGGGAATGCCATTGAATCCTGCAACGGTCAGCTTTCCGGTTGAGGGATTGGGATAGATCATCAGATCCTTCTGAATCAAAGGATCGAGAGAAGTAACAATGATATCCGGCACCGTATCAGAAGGGGCCAGGGTATCAGCAATCATATCCGCGCTGGCAAAAAACGCTTTCTTAACGGGACTTTCCGATGTGCTTTTTAACAGCCTGTTAAAGGTATAGCCTGCCAGGTACAGCATGTTATGGATCAGGTTGATCTCACCAAAATACCGGTCACCGTTCTGCCCGGCATATCTGCCCCATACCGGATGGCCATCATCTCCGATCTTGGCCATAAAGACATTGGAGGAAACCAGTTGACTGGTCGGATCGGGTATTGCAGTGAGGGTATCACTCCCCATAATAAGGGTATCTCCGAACAAACCCAGCAGGTAGCCCCTCCCGGATCCTCCCGGCTGGAAGCAAAGCCCGAAATCTCCCGCGTCCGCATTGCTCCTGTATGCGTATGCGTTAAGCTGATTTCCCGAACTGTCATATTTCACCAGGAATATATCTTCCATGGTGCCCTCCGGAGAAACCAGGGTGTCCTTTTCAAAATAGATCGGGGAAAGAAACATTCCGGTCTGGTATACCCCCCCGTCCTTATCAATACTCAGGTCAAATGCCTCTGCAAAACCCACATCGGAGTGAATAATTTTAGCCCATTGACATAAGCCCTCACGGTTATATTTGGCAACCATCGGAGTCTGATGTTCCGATTGAATGACGACACCATTCCCCAGGTCACATAATCCGATCATGGTTGCAGATACATATACATTCCCCTTTTCGTCGGAAGCAATATCGTTAAGTCCGGATAAGAAGCCGGAACCTGTAGTCGCTTCTGAAAGCCGCAGACACTGGCCCTGGGTATCGAAAGCCGCTATGAAATAATGTATCGTATGTTCAGCATGGTCGCTATGGGGCCCGCTTGTCAATGAGTCGATGCTGATGGCATCATAATAATTACCGGCCAGGTGAACCGTATTGCCGGGATCAATGGTCAATTTCAGTCCGTCGACAGCATAATCCGTTTTGATCTCTTTAACCCATAGCAAAACCCCATCGGGAGAAAAGCTGGCCAGTACACCCGATGAAAGGCTGGTTGAATGAACTGTGAATCCATGCAGGTTAATCTCATTCGTATAGGAAGCAGCCAGGTAAAGGTTACCGTTTTCATCCACCACAACGGAACCCCGGCTCAAAAGATCGGAACAGCTTACCAGTGTTGTAAACAGAGGCAAACCGTTGGTGTCAAACTTGGTAATGAAAAGTTCGTCGTAAAGGCCTGTGGCCTGGAGGCTGTCATTCCCAATGATCAACAAATCGCTGAAATGACCCAATGCATAGAGATTACTGAAAGGGTCAGCGATAAAGCTGACGGCATAAGACTCACCGGATCCGCCGGGTATGTAAGACCAGTCCCATTCCATTTGCTGCCCTCTTAAGGGAGAGAGTGACAAAGAAAGAACCATCAGACAGACTGTGTAACGTTTTGCTTTTTTCATAAAGGATATATTTAGAATAACAGGTTCGGGTCAGAACAATAAAAAGTAACGAAATGGTATACAAATTTAATAAATATTCTGACATTCAGAGCATTAAATGACTGATTTTATGATTCTTTCCTCAATAATTTTCAGATTTAAAATGCCGGATCGGGTGGGATCATGATTCCGCTATCCATTCAATCCGTTTTTGTCCATCCCACTGATTGTGCCATGACGATAACCTGCTGATCGTTGAGCTTCAGCAATCCCTTCAGTTCATCGGCATTGAAAGATCCGCGCACCACGCTGCCGAGTCCTTCCGAAGCGCAATAGAGATAAACGTTCTGTGCACAGGCACCGGCGGTAAAGCCGGCGTTTACCAGCAGCCCCCTTTCATCGCGGGAAGCTGCCCGGTCTTTATTGCATACATACAGGATATTCACGGCAGCATCTTTCACCCAGGGCTGGCTGCCGGTATTTGCCCGGATATCATTGCCCGTGACGCCGATAAGGGCATTTTTTACCGCATCGTACAAAAATACTCCCTGGGCCGTAGCGATATAAACATCAATTTCCTGTTTGTTTCGCGCTGAAGGGACGGTTCGCCTTCCGTCGGGCCGGTTAATGCCACAGGCGGCCCAGAGCATATCCGACAGTTGCTGTGGGCTGAGTTCCTGATCCAGGTATTCCCGCGACGAATGCCTTTCATTCAATGCCTGCATGAGGGGTTTTCCGCCCTGTTTGACCGGATCGGGCAGCAAAAGGGTATCACCATCCTGTGCACCACAGGTAAACCTTATGAATAAAAAAGCCAGAATTAAAAATGAATCTTTCATGATGTTGTTAATTACAGATGATCAATTTATATGGAAGGATAAAATTAGGAAATAATCCTGAAGAGAACAGAAATTGCACTGTGCCGGTTTTGAATACATCGTAGGGGCTACCCTTGTGGTCGCCCCTACAAAAACAGAAAAATTTGCAAAATCAATATTTTTTTGTATTTTTGTTTCGAATAGATATATATCTATTAGATTAAATACACGAATTATGCTTGACCGTATCATTCTGGGATTATTGCTCTACCGCAGTTTATCCATTTATGAAATCAAAAAAGCCATTGAGCAAAGTGTCGGTTTCTTTTACAGCTCCAGTTACGGGAATATTCAACCTTCGTTGAAAAAACTGGAAAGAGACCAATTGGTGAATACCGAACAAAAAGTCGTAAACGGGCGCAACCGCAAAGAATACTCGATCACCGCCAATGGACGTAAACAATTTAAAGCATGGCTTTCACGGGAAATTAAAATCGGCAAAATTCAGGACGAAGGTTTATTGCGCCTGTTCTTTCTGGCTGAACTTTCCGATAAGGAACAATTGAAATTGCTGGAGCATTATACCGGTAAACTGAAGCAGAAAATCACCGAATTGAAAAAAGTGGAGGAAGAGGTAAAAAAGATCAAGGTGGCAAAGAAATATCAGCAAGCCATGTTTTATCGTATGGCAACTCTTGCTTTCGGAATACGATACTATCAATTTGAATTACAGTGGTATGAAAACCTGATACAACCTGTCCGAAATGGAAGATTTAACATCTAATTCTTTACCATCATGAAAACTCCAGGATACTTTTATCCAGGCCTTATCCTTACGGTTCTTTTGCACTCCTGTGCCACAACAAGTCATTACCCGGAAGGGACTCCTGAATCCGCCAACGGTATCACCTCCCTTGAGAATGTCAGGGTAAACGGATTAAAACATGCGGTTCTGATACGCGGAAAGGACCTTAATAATCCTGTTTTATTGCATCTTCACGGAAACGGGATCCCTTCCATGTGCTTTTATTATGATGAATACAGGAACAGTCCCGAAAAAGAAGAAAAGTTCATTGTTGTTCACTATGATCAGAGAGGCTGCGGAAAAACATACCGGCACGGGAAGCATGGCAACAGGAGAATCGCCCCTGATCAATATGTCAGTGATGCGGAAGCATTGATCCGATACCTGCAAAAGCGTTTGAACAAAGAAAAAATATATTTGCTGGGAGAATCATGGGGATCCGTAATCGGGGCCAGGCTCGCCGCAAAGCATCCGGAATGGTTTTACGCTTACATTGCAGTTCCCCAGGTGAGTAATGTATCCCGGTACCTGAAAGATGCCTATGATTTCAGTTATCAGATGGCCAAAGCCGACAGTAATGCAGCGGCAATTGATGAACTTGAAAACTACGGCATACCCGTCCCCGGATTATCACGGAAGATGCTGAACAAGGCTATGGCAGCAACCGGGAAATGGACGGATTACTACAATCTTAAAAGGTATAACGGGGAAGATATGACCGGATATTTTTTCAGATCACTTTGGGAATCCCCTGAATATACTGCATTTGATTTTGTCAGCACCTTAAAAGGGTTCATGAAGACTTCAGCCCGGCTCAATGCCAGCCTTATCGATATGGATTTATCCGCTGAAATACCTGAAATGGAAGTGCCTGTGTATTTTATCACGGGCGAATACGACCTGATGTTGAATACTTCGAAGCAATATTTTGATCGGCTCAGGGCCGATCATAAAATATGGCTGCCTGTAAAAAATGCAGGCCATATGGTGCGCGGTGAACAATACCAGGCCTTTGACAGTCTGCTGTATCATGTGATCCTGCCTGAAACGTACAGGCCGGAATGACCCGGGCTACAGTCGGTAAGAAAAGGTCTGATGATCCGTTACAGGGCAGGAATTCAACATGCTTTGAGGCCGGTTACCCGTGCCTTGTTTTATTGGATTTTCCTGGTTAACTTGCATCCATAATAATGCAGGAACCATGCCCACCATACACACCGAATATCCCGGCGATCTCAGGACTATAGCCAGGCATCTGGCCTCGGGGAACGAACTGGTCACCGATGCCCCGGTCGACAACAAAGGCCGTGGTGAAGCTTTTTCTCCTACCGATCTGCTGGCAACATCCCTCGGAAGCTGCATGATCACCATTGCCGGTATGAGAGCGAAGGAAAACGGATTTTCCATCGACGGCACCACCATCGACATCACCAAGATCATGGCCAGTGATCCGCGGCGTGTGGCAGAGGTAATCATAGAATTGCATTTCCCCAAAAATGATTACACCGGTCAGCAGCAAGAGATCCTGCGGGATGCCTGCCTGAACTGCCCGGTGGCAAAAAGCCTTCATCCCGGGCTGAAACAAATCATAAAATTCAATTTCTGAAATATCTTTGCAGCATAAACATCAAACCAACGTCATTTATTAAAACACAATCCTATGAAAGCATTGTCATTCCTGGTCGCAATCCTACTTCCTTTAGTCTTTGCAGGGAGTTGTTATTTTGACAATATCGAAACCATTGCCGGAAACGGAAACGTAATTACACAGGAACGCAAGGTGTCTGATTTTTCAGGTCTTAAAGTTTCCAACGCGATCGATGTGATCATCACCCAGTCAGATAAAGCTGCGATAACGGTGAAAGCGGATGAGAACCTGATGGACTGGATCAAGACGGAGGTGGTAAACAACGAGCTGAAGATATACACCGATAAAAACATCCGGAGCGTAAAGGAAAAGAAGGTGTATGTCAGTTTCAGAAAGCTGAATGAGATTGATATCTCCAGTGCAAGCGAAGTCAGCGGTGAGAATACCCTTGTTACGGACAACCTCGACATTGAAGTGAGCAGTGCCGGCGGACTTTCCCTGGCCGTGGAGGCAGATAAAGTGAATATCGACATCAGCAGCGCAGGCCATGCAAGACTCTCGGGCAAAACCAATAATCTTAAGGCAGAGCTGAACCAGGGCAGTGACCTGAATGCCTTTGAACTGGAAGCTAAAATCGGAGACATCAGCGCATCAAGTGCCGCAGATGCCAGGGTGTTTATAACTGAAGAAGCCAGTTTTAAATGCAGCAGTGCAGGGCATATTGAATACCAGGGAGAACCCAGGCTGAAAAACATCAGCACTTCCAGCGCGGGATCGGTCAATAAGAAGTGATGGTTTAGAGCCAAGAATCAGGAACCAGGAACCAGGACAAAAGATCAAAGAAAACCGTTTCAATGGTTCTTTTTGAATCCCGGAGTAATTTTTTTCCGCCTTTTATATCTCCTGTAGAGGACCCAGCCTATTGTTGCCAGTATCCAGAACGGCCACAGCCTGATCAGGAATAGCAGGAAACTTACAAAGCCTTTCCATCCCTTGTGCAGTGATTCCTTGAGGCGCTCGAAAAAATTACTGGCATGGCGGGGTTTATACTTAAATTCCTTCTCCTGTGTCAGCGTCAGGGTAAGTGTACTGTAAGAGACCTGGCTGGCCAGGTAGCGTAACCGGCCCTCTGTGCTTTCGATCTCCTCTTCAATTTTCCGGATATTTTCCCCGATTTCGAGCATATCATTTACCGTAGCAGCCTTTTTCAGCAACTCGTTGTAACGGTCTATGAACTTTCTTTTGCTGGCGAGACGAATTTCCAGGTCAATATATTCTTCGGTGACATCCCGGGCATGGATGTCTTTAACCAATACCTCACCGGCACCTTTCTCAAGCCGCGTGATCAGCCAATCGAAATGGGCGGCCGGCATCCTTATGGTGAGGATATAGCTCGATTCCTGCTCATAGGAATTAAAGCTTTCGCTGCCAACGTATCCGCCAAATGCAGAAACCATGCTGTCAACCTGCTTTCTTGCAGTCAAGAGGTCCGTCACTTTCAGGGTCATGGAGCCGTCCCTGATGATCTTTTTCTGCAAGGCTGCAGTTGGAACCGAAGTTCCTGACATTCCTTCCCGGGGAATAACAGCAGCATCAGTCCCCGGGGCTTCACCGGCAACTCTTTCCGTGGGTTCAGCCGGACTCATACCGGCCATATCGGCGGGTGTTTCCATATCATGTCCGGAAGATTTGCATCCCAGGATATAAACGCATAACAAAACGGCATATAAAAATTTTTTCATATAGATACCTTTTTAATAATGGGTAGGTTAAGATAGGGATTTTTATTTGTTTTCCATGTCTCTCAGTCTTCTGGTCTCTGAGTATGGAAGTCCGGCTTTTGGCTGTTGGCACTCGTCACTTGTCACTCGTCACTCGTCACTTCTTGTCCCTTGTCCCTTGTCCCTATATTTTTCACTTTTCACTTTTCGTTTTTCACTTTTCACTTTTCATGGTTCCCTGTTGATTGTTTTGTCTATTTAGCTTAACTTAACCATCAAATTCACACCAATACGGAGGAAAAGCCATGGCAAAAAACCTGATCTCATTGAAAGTGAATTGTCCTCATTGTAAAAAATCACTGATGGACCACACCTTGTTCTTAAACAGCAAACCCAGCATCAAACTTCGCGTTGAAATGGGAGGACAGCAGGGGACCATCAACCTTTGCTCCACCTATGGATGTTATGACAAACAAAGCAGCATTCCCCTCACCGAGGGGGAAATAGCACAACTTACCTGCCCTCATTGCAAAAAGGACCTGCACAGCACACATTTGTGCGAAACCTGCAATGCGCCGGTTGTTGATTTTGCCCTTGACAAGGGAGGCAAAGTACATGTTTGCTCACGCATGGGCTGTGAAAGGCATTTTGTATCGTTCGAAGACATTTATGACACCCTCACCAGGTTCTATCACGATTATGATTACGGCGCGCGGGAAGGTGATTTCTGAACCTGCAACAGACCTGCCTATCCCCGTCAGTGCCATTTCTTTTCCCACACCCGGCCCGGTTTCATCCCGTACCGGTAATTTATTTCGCCTGCAAAAAAGGTTCCCGGCCGGGTGTTACCGGGTATGAGTTTGCTTTTCAATATCATACCTGAGAGGCGGCAGCCAGGCAAAGTATATATTCATTCTAAATTTTTAAAAGTTCTTGTTTATATAAATTTTCTATTATACTTTAGTTGTGAATCAATTCACAATAAACAGCTCATATACCAGCAGGTTAACCCATTATGATTAAATCACATACAACATGAAAGCAGCGGTTAAAAAGATCATCGAAAAGTATGGCAATGATAAATATCGGTTAATGGATGTACTCATCGATATTCAACAGGATGACGGTTATATTGCTAAGGAAGCCGTGGCCCAGATCGCCGAAGAATACGGCATGTCGGAGGTTGACGTGGAACAGACCGTTTCCTTTTACCATTTCTTTTCCCAGAAGCCTACCGGAAAATATGCCATTTATTTAAACAATAGTGCTGTTGCCCATATGATGGGGCGTGACGAAGTAGCGGCGACCTTTCAGAAGGAACTCGGCATAAAGTTCGGTGAGGTTACGCCTGACGGGCGGGCCGGGTTGTTCGAAACCTCCTGTATCGGTATGAATGACCAGGAACCTGCAGCGATTATTAACAACCGGATATTCACCCGTTTAACCCCTTTCCGTGTCAAGGAGATCGTAAGGGATATCAAGGAAGGGAAAGACATCGGTGAGATGAACGTGCAGGACTGGGGGGATGGCGAAAACCGTTCTGACCTGATCCGTTCTGTTGTGTCCAACAACATCCGGAAGATCGGACCCGTGCTTGAGCGTACATTCAAAGCCGGCCAGGCCATTGAGAAGATCATCAAAATGAAACCCGAAGAGGTCATCGACGAGGTTAAGAAGTCGAATATGCGCGGGCGCGGAGGAGCTGGCTTCCCGACTGGCCTGAAATGGGAGTTCTGCCGGAATGCGGCCGGGGAGAAGAAATATATATTCTGCAACGCAGATGAAGGCGAACCCGGAACTTTCAAAGACAGGGTGATCCTCACCGAAAGGGCCCGGCTCTTGTTTGAAGGCATGGTCATTGCCGGTTATGCCGTAGGTGCCAGCGAAGGTATTCTTTACGTTCGTTACGAATACAAGTACCTTCAGCAACACCTCGAGGGGATCCTTCAGCAGGCAAGAGAAGTTAATTATTTAGGAAAGAATATACTGGGTAAAAAAGGTTTCAATTTTGATATTCGCATTCAGTTTGGAGCAGGAGCCTATGTATGTGGTGAAGAGTCTGCGCTGATTGAATCGGCTGAAGGCAAACGGGGAGAACCCCGCGACAGACCGCCATTCCCTGTTGAAAAAGGGTATCACGACATGCCAACCGTGGTCAACAATGTGGAGACCCTTTGCGCCGTGGTTAAAATCATATTGAATGGCGGTGAATGGTACAAATCATTCGGAACCCATGAGTCTACCGGGACTAAACTGCTAAGCATTTCGGGCGACTGCAAATTTCCGGGTGTTTATGAGGTTGTATGGGGATTCTCGGTAAATGATATCCTCGACATGGTAGGAGCTGATAACGAAGATGTGCAGGCTGTTCAGGTAGGAGGGCCATCCGGTGCGATCATTGCGCCCAATGAATTTAGCCGTATCCTGGGCTATGAAGATCTTGCCACGGGAGGATCGCTGATCATCATCGGCAGGGACCGGGATATTCTCAATGATATCGTGTTGAACTTCATGGATTTTTTTATTGACGAGTCCTGCGGAAGCTGTTCAACATGCCGTATCGTACCAACGCTGATGCGGAACAAGCTGAATAAAATTCTCAACGCGAGGGGAGTCAGGCAGGATATCGACGAACTCGTGGAGTGGGGAAAGATTTTGAAAGCCAGCCGCTGTGGTTTGGGGCAGACGGCTGCCAATCCCATCCTTTCGAGCCTGAAGAATTTTCCTCACCTGTTTGAAGAAAAAATCCAAAAGAATAAAAGTTTTGACAGCGGCTTTGACCTGAATGCAGTTGTTAAAGAGTCAGCCAAAGCCACCGGCAGAGTACCTAATGTATAAATGAATCAACCATGAATCAATTTGTCCGATTTACCATCGACGGAACCGAATGTATGTCCCCGAAGGGGCAGTACATTGTTGAAGCCGCAAAAGAGAACGGAGTATATATTCCAACCCTGTGCAATTATCCGGGAGTTAAACCCAAGGGTGGATGCAGGATCTGCACCATCCGGGTGAACGGGAAGCTGATGACGGCATGTACCACACCGGTGGCAGAGGGTATGACGATTGAAAATGATGTGAAGGATATCAATGAATTACGAAAATCCATCATTGAATTGCTTTTTGTCGAGGGCAATCATTTTTGCCCCGCCTGTGAAAAAAGCGGCAATTGCGAATTACAGGCGCTGGCCTATCGTTTTCAGATGATGGCACCCCGTTTCCCTTACCAGTTCCCATTGCGGAAAGTGGATGCATCCCATCCCAAGATCATCAAGGAACAAAACCGTTGTATCCAGTGTAAACGCTGTATCCGGGCCATCAAAGATGAAAAGGGCAGGAGCATTTTTGCTTACCGCAAGCGAAGCAGCAGTGTAGAAGTGGTGGTGGATGCCAAACTGGGAAAGCAGTTGACCGATGAGCTGGCACAAAAGGCCATGGATGTGTGTCCCGTCGGATCCATCCTCGTCAAAGAAAGAGGTTTTGTTATCCCCATCGGCGAGCGAAAATACGATAGAAGGCCTATCGGCAGCGATATAGAAAATATGCAGGTTTCAAAAATTTAAATCATTTCAACCATGAGCAAACCAATTATTGCAACGACTTCGCTGGCAGGATGCTTCGGATGCCATATGTCTTTCCTGGATATTGACGACAGGATCCTTGAGCTTTTCGACCTGGTTGAATTCAACAAGTCTCCCATCGATGATATCAAGAAATTTACCAAGAAATGCGATATAGGACTGATTGAAGGGGGTTGCTGCAACAGCGAAAATGTTCACGTACTGAGGGATTTCAGGGAACATTGCAAGATCCTTGTTTCCGTAGGAGAATGTGCCATCATGGGAGGTCTTCCTGCCATGCGCAACGGGATTCCAATTCGCGAATGCATTGAAGAAGCCTATTTTAACGGGCCTACTGTTGTTTCGAACGAAGAGCGCATTGTCCCCAACGATCCGGAGCTGCCCATACTGCTTGATAAGGTGTTCCCTTGCCATGAAGTGGTGAAGATCGACTACTTTCTTCCGGGCTGCCCTCCCCGGGCTGACCTGATCTGGGATGCATTGGTAGCCCTCGTCAGCGGGGATGAAATGAAGCTGCCTTATGAAGTTGTTAAATTTGATTAATCGAAAAGAAGCATACTATGGGACAAAAAATTACGATAGAACCGGTAACGCGGGTTGAAGGCCACGGAAAAGTCACGATCCACCTCAACAATGAAGGAAATATCGAACAGACCCGGTTACACATAGTTGAATTCAGGGGTTTTGAAAGGTTTGTGCAGGGCAGGCCTTATTGGGAGATGCCCGTGCTGGTGCAGCGGCTTTGCGGCATTTGTCCCGTCAGCCACCACCTGGCCGCAGCCAAAGCCCTCGATGTTATCGTCGGTGCAGGAGACGGCAACGATCTGACGCCGACAGGCGAAAAAATGCGCCGGCTGATGCACTATGGGCAGATGTTCCAGTCGCATACCCTGCATTTCTTTCACCTGGCTTCACCCGATCTGTTGTTCGGGGTTGACTCCGATCCGCTGAAGCGCAATGTGATAGGCATTGCATCAGCCAACCGTGACCTGGCCGTGCAGGCTGTGATGATGCGGAAATACGGACAGGAAGTGATTCAGGCTACAGCCGGAAAGAAGATCCATGGTACCGGTGCTATCCCGGGCGGTATAAACAAGCATCTGAGCGAAGAAGAGCGCGACTTTCTGATCAAGGGAGACGATTATATGAATATCGATAAAATGATCAGCTGGTCTCAGGATGCACTGGAGTTCTTTAAAGATTACCATAAGAAGAACAAGGAAATCATCGACGGATTTATTGAATTTCCGTCAAGCTACCTGAGCCTGGTAAGGAAAGACGGTTCTCTTGATCTGTATCACGGTGTGCTCAGGGCTGTTGACGCGCAGGGGAAAAAGATACTGCATGACATCGATTACCAGGAATACAACAAATATATCGATGAAGAAGTGAGGTCATGGAGTTATATGAAATTTCCATACCTGAAGGAAATCGGCAAGCAAAACGGCTGGTATACTGTTGGTCCGCTGGCCAGGATGAACACAGCGGATTTTATTGACACCCCGCTGGCACAGAAAGAATTCGAAGCTTTCAGGGCTTACAGCAAAGGAAAACCCAGCCACCGGCCCATGCATTCACATTGGGCAAGGCTTATCGAGATACTGCACTCGGCCGAAAAAATTAAGTTATTGCTGAACGACCCCGACCTGATGGAAGGAGAACTGGTAAAAAAAGGCAATAAGCAGCTTGAAGGAGTCGGACTGATTGAAGCACCGAGAGGTACACTGTTCCATCATTATAAGATTGATGACAATGACCAGATCGTGATGGCCAACCTGATCGTTTCCACCACCAACAATAATCAGCCCATGAACGAGGCTGTCAACCAGGTGGCTGTCAAGGTCATGACCGGGCAGAAGGAAATCACCGAAGGGATGATGAACGCGGTGGAGGTTGCCATCAGGGCTTACGATCCCTGCCTGAGCTGTGCGACTCATGCACTGGGACAAATGCCCCTGGAGATATCCTTATTCGATGCGAAAGACCAACTGATCGACAGGAAGACAAAATAGCGAGGTGAAAATTCCCCGGAAGATACTGGTGTATGGCTATGGCAATCCGGGAAGACAGGATGACGGTCTGGGGATTGCCCTGTCCGAAACCATTGAAGGATGGGCACGGGAAAATAACCTGGATGGCGTTGACACCGACTCCAACTATCAGCTGAACATCGAAGATGCTGACCGGATATCGGGATTCAACCTGGTGATATTTGCCGATGCCACAAAAGAGGATATCAGGAATTATGCCTTTACGCCATTGAAGCCGTCTCCGGAAATTGAATTTACCATGCACTCTATGTCACCGGCCTTTATTCTTAACCTGTGCCGGGAGGTTTACACGACCTCCCCATTAGCTTTTTTATTGCACATAAAAGGATATGAATGGGAATTTATGCAGGATATGACGCAGGAAGCCAGGAAAAACCTGGACGAAGCTGCCCTGTTCCTGAAAAAAAAAATTATGGAATATGTTGAATCCTGAGAGGAGGGTGAGGGTTGTGATTGTTGTGATTGTTATGATGGTTATGGTTGCTGCGCCCACCGAAGCCTGAAATGGTTCTGTGCGTTGGCGGAGAAGGTGGGTCGGCTCAGCGCGATCGACTTCAACACGGCCGCGGACCGCATCGGCGCAGAGGCCATGCGCGAATGTCTGAAGCGCATAGATGTCGAGGAGGTA
>CAYMJH010000053.1:0-3011 GCA_964390385.1 uncultured Bacteroidales bacterium
ACCTGGTATGCAGCGGCAGTGAGCGGAGGCATCTGGAAGACGAATGACGGGGGGAAAACATGGACCAACATGACGCCCGATCTGCCCAATCTGGCAACCAATACCATGGCCATGGCCCCGTCGGATCACAACGTTATTTATGTAGGAACGGGTGAAGGGTATGGAGGGGTCGGCATGGTCGGCGGCAACGGCATTTTTAAGTCCACTGACCGGGGAGCAACCTGGCAGATTCTGCCTTCCACCACTGTCAACGAAAATTTCAATTTCGTTAATAAGTTGCTGATCGATCCTTATAATAAAAACGTGGTGCTGGCAGCCACCAACAAGGGAATATTCAAGACAGCCGACGGAGGGCAGAGCTGGTATACGACCTATGAAAAGGGTTATGCCGTACAGGATATCCTGGCTGATCCGTCTGACTTTTCGGTTCAATATGCCGGTGCATACGGTTTTGGCATCCTGAAATCGGTGAATCGTGGAAATTCCTGGACGCCTGCCAGCAAAGGGATCGGGGAGGGCGGCAGGTTCTCCCTGGCCCTGTCTCCGCAAAGTCCGAATAAGATCTACACCTCGGTAGAAGCGGTGGGTTACGAAACAGGAGTTGCTGCATTGCAGACCCACATCTATATTTCTTCCGATTATGGTGAGAACTGGGCAAAATATGTTTCGCCAAACAATTTCCTGGGAAGCCAGGGCTGGTTTAATGATGTAATTACGGTAAATCCTTTCAATGAAAATCTTGTATATGTAGGAGGCGTTGACATGGGGCAGATTGAACTGCTTCCCGGCACTTCCGTGAGTGATCCCATGGTAAGGAGGGTGGATACCGCCGGTACTGCCTCATGGATGGATTTTGTGAATTTCGGGGGCCGTTACCTTGGCGGGGGCATGTCCACCGGTGACCTGGAAGATGGTACCGAGATCCTTTCAAGTGACTGGGTTTCGGCTGAGATTCGTTTTGGACCGGGCCTTCATCAGAAAGCACATCGTTTTACCGTCCCTGAAGGAGAGGGTGCCGGAGTCCCGCCGGAAGATTACACTTACCACGACTATGTTGATGTTCCTTTTGAAGCCTGGGATACCAGGAATAATCGTCAGCTTATGCTTTCTTTCCGGGACCAGGAAAGAGACGGATCGTTTAACCTGATCGAGCGCCTGCTGGATGATGATATCTCGGGAAGGGAATATTTTTTCATTCATGCCGTGCCTTACGGCGCCGGAACGCCTTCTGCTGAAATAGCAAAGGCCGGAGGCCACACCTATAAACAACTGTATTTTTTCTGGCCAATCCTGGCAGATGAGGCTGTATGGGACCCTGACTCCATCCCCCAGTCGGTCATCACTATTGAATACGGAACCTTTACCCTGCATAACCAGGGAAATGTAACGGTTTTGGCCGATTACAGGAAGAACAGCAATCTCCATGTAGACCATCATGAGATCCATGCTATCGTAACGGATGCGGTCAACAAGAAGTTCATGCTGCTGGATGCCAACGACGGCGGTCTTGGAATATCATTCAACGGAGGCAGTACATGGGAGCAGCTCGACAATGGCTATATCACCACCCAGTTTTACGGCATTGCCAAAAAACCCTGGGCCAATGAATATATCGGAGGCATGCAGGATAACGGAACATGGCAGTCACCTGCTGGACAGGAAGCCGGCAGCCTTTCGGAGTATGATGACAAAATCGGTGGCGACGGTTTTGAATGCCTCTGGCATCCCTTGTATCCGCACCGTATTTTAGGCAGTTCATACAATAATGCTTTCTATGTCACCAACGACGGCGGTGTGACCTGGAGAGCCGCTGACCAGGGAATAAACGGAGACGGACCCTTTGTATCACGCTTATCCCACGCCCGTTCCAAGCCCGATATGGTTTTTGCCGTTGGCAGCAGGGGCGTATTCCTCCATGAGAATTTCGGTATCGGCCGGTATGACTGGAGGACCATATCGCTGGGTAAGGGATGGACGGTGGGTGAAACCGTAACAAATCAGCATAACGTGGAGGTATCGCTGGCTGCCGATTCAGTTGTCTGGGCCGGAGCCGGCATGTATGGGAATCCCGACCTTCATCTTTTCCTCTCCCGTAACGGAGGCAAAACCTTCGATACGGTCCCCAACTATAAGGAGGTGAGTCTCGGATATATAAGCGGGATCGCAACCCATCCGCACAATGCTGCCACTGCCTACGCATTGTTTTCGATGAAGGGAAAGCCGAAAATTCTGCGTACCTTGGATTATGGGCAAAACTGGGAAGATATTTCCGGTTTTGGCAAAGGCGATTCGAGCACGAACGGATTTCCCGATGTAATGGTATACAGTCTTCTGGTCATGCCTTATACCGGGGTTATATGGGCGGGTACGGAGATCGGCGTTTTTGAGTCGATTGACAATGGTCTGAGCTGGCATTATAGCGATAACGGCCTTCCTGCCGTGTCGGTATGGCAGATGGAAATCGTCAACCAGCAGCTGATTGTCGCTACCCATGGCAGGGGCATCTGGACCCTGGATCTCACCCTGGTGGGAGCACCGGACGGGACTATGGGAGGGCAGCAACCCCTCCTTACACTCTATCCCAATCCTGCCAGCGATTACGTGAATGTATCGCTGTACAATGACTATACCGGACCTGTTGACCTGGCGGTAACTGACATCAGCGGCAGGACCATCATGAGGACAGAACATTTCAAATCAGGCCATGCCTGGCAGGTGGTATTGGACATTCACTCCCTTAAGCCTTCTCATTATATCGTAACAGCCAAATACGGTTCCGGCCTGGCACTGGGACGATTTTTAGCAGGATATTAGCTCCGCAGGAGCGACCTGTTTGTAGAAATATATTGAATACACCAGAAACAAGCTCCATAGGAGCGACCTGTTTGTAGCAAAAGAAGGGCAATGCCCAACCCCGCTCCATAGGAGCGACCTGTTTGTAGAAATATATTGAATGCACCAGAAACAAGCTCCATAGGAGCGACCTGTTTGTAGCAAAAGAAGGGCAATGC
>CAYMJH010000053.1:3111-21270 GCA_964390385.1 uncultured Bacteroidales bacterium
CGTCTGATTGCGAATGGCCTGCTACAAACAGGTCGCTCCTGACGGAGCTTTCGTCTGATTGCGAATGGCCTGCTACAAACAGGTCGCTCCCACGGAGCTCATGGCTGCATGCGACCTGTTTGTAGTACAAGATAAAATATTGTATTTTAGTTCCGTAGGAACGAGCTGTTTGTAGCAACGATATCACAGGTAAAGAACAGCTCCGTAGGAGCGGCCTGTGGGTTAACCGATAACGATAAGGGCAATTCATTCCTTAGCACCCGGACAAGATATTATCTCACTATTATTATATTTGCACGTTTTTGATATCATTACCCGAGCTATAACGGGCATTACTTTGATGAACAACAACGGCACAGCACTTCGCAGACAAAAGGAAAAAAGCCTGCACCAGCACGGAAAAGTGATCTGGATGACCGGTCTGTCGGGTGCCGGGAAGACTACGCTGGCAATCCATATTGAAAAGGAGCTCAATGCCCGGGGTTTTTTAACCCGCATCATCGACAACGACTTAATACGGACCGGACTGAACCGTGATCTTGGCTATTCTGAAGAGGACCGTCATGAAAACCTACGCCGTATCGCCGAGGTGGCAAAACTATTTTGCGAAACCGGTGTTATTGTTATAACGTCCTTTATCAGCCCTACCGAATTTTCAAGGGAACAGGCGTGCGGTATCATCGGAGACAGGGATTTCATATTGCTGTATGTGAATGCTTCGATGGAGGTCTGCGAACAAAGAGATGTTAAGGGCTTGTACAAAAAGGCCCGGATGGGCTTGATCCCCATGTTCACCGGTATTGATTCGCCTTTTGAAACTCCCGTTAAGGTTGATATCGAGGTGAGAACTGACAGGCTACCGGTTGAGCAATGCCTTGAAAAAATATTACAATTTATTATTCCGCAGGTGGAATATAGAGAATGAATATGGAAAGATATAATTTGAATCATCTGAGAGAACTGGAGGCTGAGGCCATTTACGTTATACGTGAAGTCGCAGCGCAATTTGAAAAGCCGACCATGCTGTTTTCAGGTGGAAAAGACTCCATTGTTATGTATTATCTCGCGTGCAAGGCATTCTGGCCTGCACGGGTGCCCTTTCCGCTGCTGCACATCGACACCGGTCATAATTTCCAGGAAACGCTGGATTTTCGTGATGCCCTGATGGAGAGGACCGGGGGGCGATGCCTGGTCAGGTTTGTGCAGGACAGCATTGACCAGGGTAAGGTAACGGAAGAAACCGGATTTAATGCCAGCCGCAATGTATTGCAGACGGTCACATTGCTGGATGCCATTGCCGAGTTCAGGTTTGATGTAGCCCTCGGTGGGGGTCGCCGGGATGAGGAAAAGGCCAGGGCCAAAGAACGCTTTTTCTCCCACCGCGATGAATTCGGACAGTGGGATCCGAAGAACCAGCGGCCTGAACTTTGGAATATCTTTAACGGCAAAAAACGGCTGGGAGAGCACTTCAGGGTATTCCCGCTCAGCAACTGGACGGAAATGGATATCTGGCAGTATATCTTTATGGAAAACGTGGATATCCCCAGGCTCTATTATACCCACCGGCGCGAAGTCTTCAACCGTGATGGCGTTTGGCTGGCCTACGCTCCTTTTATGAAGCTGAAGCCAACTGAGAAGGTGGAAGTCCTTGACGTGCGCTGCCGCACTATCGGGGATATCACCTGTACGGGATTGACCCTATCCACCGCCAATACATTGGAAGACATCATCCTTGAAGTTGCCGCCACCCGGGTTACCGAACGCGGAGGACGGTATGACGACAAACGGTCAGATTCGGCGATGGAGGATAGGAAGAAGGAGGGGTATTTTTAAGTATGAAAAGCTGACAGTCCACTGTCCACAGCCGACAGCAGATTTGTAAACGCTTATAAAGTTTCGTTATTAATAGAAAAGTTAGGTAATGGCATTTAAATTCGAAAAGTTATTGGTTTGGAAAAGAGCTTTGGAATTGACAAATTCAATTGATCAATTGACTAAGAAATTTCCTAAAAATGAATTATATATTCTGACAAGCCAGATAAAACGAGCTGCAGATTCTATTGCGCTAAATATTGCTGAAGGATCAACTGGACAGAGTGATGCAGAATTCATTCGTTTCATTAATTACAGCATACGATCGGCAATTGAAGTGGTTGGATGTCTCCATGTTGGTAAGATGCGTGGAATTATTGAAGAACATAATTTCCATAAAAACTATAATGAAGCCGAGATGCTTATAATTTCATTGCAGGCATTGAAAAGATCAATAGGAAATAATCGCAAATAACAAGAATGAAAAATTACCTGTGGACTGTCGACTGTGGACTGTCGACTCTTTATTACAAAAAAACATCATAATTATGCAACAACAAACCCAAGCCGGCTACCTCGACATGGAATTGCTGCGTTTCACCACGGCCGGAAGCGTTGATGACGGGAAAAGCACCCTGATTGGCCGCTTGTTGTATGACAGCAAGGCCATCTTTGAAGACCAGCTGGAGGCACTGGAAAAGGCCAGCATCAGCAGGGGAGAAGAACAGATTAATCTTTCCCTGCTGACAGATGGCTTGCGGGCTGAAAGGGAACAGGGTATCACCATTGACGTGGCATACCGTTACTTTGCCACGCCCAGGCGGAAATTCATCATTGCTGATACGCCGGGGCATATCCAGTATACTCGCAACATGGTGACCGGTGCTTCAACCGCCAATGCAGCCGTTATTCTGGTGGACGCCAGGAACGGTGTTGTTGAACAAACCATACGGCATTGCTACATTGCCTCACTGCTGCAGATCCCCCATATCATTGTATGCGTTAATAAAATGGATCTGATGGACTTCAGCGAGGCGGTATTTGAAAAAGTGCAACGGGATTTTTACGGATTCTCCGACAAGCTTGATATCAAAGACATCCGCTTTGTGCCGATCAGCGCTCTGAAAGGCGACAATGTAGTGGAACGTTCGGTCAATATGCCCTGGTACCAGGGTCCGACCCTCATGTTCCTCCTTGAGAATATTCACATCAGCAATGACCGGAATTTTATCGACTTTCGCTTTCCGGTCCAGTTTGTTGTCCGCCCCAACCGCGATGAATTTCATGATTACCGCGGTTATGCCGGAAGGATGGCGGGAGGGGTTATACATAAAGGGGACAAGGTTATGGTATTACCTTCAGGCTTCTCCTCCGCCGTAAAATCCATCGACAGCATGAAAGAGAGCCTCGATGTTGCCTTCCCTCCGCAGTCCGTCACACTCACGCTTGAAGATGATATCGACGTCAGCAGGGGTGACATGATCGTGAGCTCCGACAACCTTCCCGTTGCCGGCCAGGATATCACCCTGATGATTTGCTGGCTGAATGAAAAACCCATGAGACCTGCAGGAAAATACCTGGTCAAGCACACCACCCGCGACGTAAAATGTATCATAAGGGAGGTTAATTTCAAGGTGAATATCAATACGCTGGACAAGGATTTTTCAGATAAGAACATAGGTCTGAATGAGATAGCTGAAATCAGCATACGCACAACCCATCCGCTGTTCTATGATTCCTACCGTAAAAACCGCGTCACTGGCAGCCTTATCCTCATTGATGAAGGTACAAATGAGACGGTTTGCGCAGGGATGATAATTTAAGAATGGGAGACTAGTAGGCTATTAGACTGTTAGACTAGAAGACCAGAAGACCAGAAGACCAGAAGACCAGAAGACTAGGAGACTGAGGGATAAACGATAAACGGTAATTTCAAACCTTTCCTGTCATTCGTCTCACCGAATGCAGCCTGTGTGTATATTGCCCCAACTGCTGATTATAGATTCCCTTTTCATCCAGTCCGTCTATCCTGACCGTGCCGGAACAATGTATGATTTTGCCGGGAGGCAAAGCGATGCCTGTATGAGTCACAGACCCATCATTATGGCAAAAGAAGACCAGGTCCCCTTCCAACAATTCCTTCAGACTGCTGACAGCTTCGCCCGTATTCGCCTGCTGTGAGGCATCGCGGGGCAGCCTGAGCCCTTTTATTTTGTAAACGATCTGGGTGAAGCCCGAGCAATCGAGTCCAAACAATGACCTTCCTCCCCACAAATAGGGCGAATTCAGGAATTTTTTTGTGATATCCTTGAATTCCTGATCTGAGGTAAAGGCTGAGTCGGGTAGGGGATCCAAAAACCTGACGGAGACCACATCGGTTTCAATGATCCCTTTTTCCGGCTTTTTTCCAAGAGTGCTGCCGGCTGTGATATAGAACGGGAGGCCACCGGGTGTGGCAATCCTCGCAACCGGGGCTGATAACACCGAAAAGTCACCTTGTTCAAGCTTCCGGTAATATTCAGCGGAGACAGGGGTAAACAGTTTCCTGTCCATCCACCCGGCATAATGATCAAACTCGGTTTTTATTTTATACCATGCCCGGTTTTCTTCCGAAATTTCATAAACCTCTCCAAATAGCAGCTGGCTCACCATTTCACTCTTTTCGGAAGGCTCCCGCCGCATGGGAATGATACTTACAAGACAGATACCCTTTTTCATGGAGACAGCAATTTGAAATAAGAACCAGGAACCAAGATACAAGAATAAAGATGAAAGAACAAAGATCAAAGATCAAAGATTAAAGATTAAAGATTAAAGATTTAAGATTAAAGATTTAAGATTTAAGATTAAAGACAAGGCGCATTCTACTATATTCTAACTACCAACTTCTAACTTCTGGTAATTAACTGAACCTGATCCCGATTTTCCTGTTATATAAAATAGGGAGTCATTTTTTTTGTTTACCTTGCTAAATTAATAAGGAATAGTCTTTATACGGACATGAAATCCTGATAATCTTCATGAACAGGTTTATTAATTATATCCGCAGCCATTTCAGAACCCTTCTGACCCTTTTTCTTTTTTTCGCCGCTGCCTTTCTGATCATGTACCTGCTGCCGCTGGAAGGTAAATTCCGTTATGAATACCAGAAAGGCACCTATTGGAAGCATGAGGACATGCAGGCTCCATTTAATTTCCCGGTTTATAAGACCAAGGAAGAGCTGGTAAGGGAGCAGGATTCCATTTTGCAGGATTTTAAGCCTTATTTCATTTATAACGATGCACTGATGAAAAATCGGCTTGCCGAGTTCAGCAATGATTTCTCGGCAGGCTGGAAGGAATATTCTGTCAAGCACCTGGCCATCGGGGAAAGGAATTACCAGCATCATAAACAATACAGGGAAAACCGTGAAGCAGAGCAATTATATGAGCAGTTGATCAGTCAATGGCTGAAGGAAGTATACCAGGCAGGGATCGTTGATCTGGTGCCGTATGAAGAAATCGCCAAAAGAGAAGTCAGGGAGATCATGCTCATTACCGGCGATCTGGCAGAAGCGAGAGAGGTGAAGGATTTATACAGTCCGAAAACTGCATTTGAAACTATCAATAGCCGGCTTACCGATTACAAACAACAGCACAAGCATCCGGTTGCCGGACAATATGCCGGATTCCTTGAAAAATTCGACATCAACTATTATATTGCCGTCAATGTCACCTATGATGAAGAAAAATCAAAGCTTTCTAAAAATCAGTTGTTGAGGACAATATCGCGCACACGGGGGATGATACAGGAAGGCCAGGGTATTATTTCAAAAGGCGAGTTCATCACCCATGAAAAGTACCTGATACTCGAATCCCTGCGGTTGGAATATGAAAAGAATCTGGGTACCGTTGCAGGTCAGCTGGTGAATATCGGAAAGCTCATTATTTCTCTTGTCTCGCTTCTGCTGATTTATCTGTTCCTGTTCAATTTCAGAAGGGAAATTCTGGAGGATACCCGAAGCACTTTGTTTATTCTGCTTACGGTTATCATTATGGTTTTTGCTTCGGGCATCACCCTTAGGTATGACCTGATCAGCCTGTATATTCTTCCCTTTGCCATTGTGCCGATCATCCTCCGGACATTTTTCGATGCACGGCTGGCCCTTTTCGTTCACATCGTGACCATAATACTGGTAGGTTTTTTTGCCCCTAACAGTTACCTGTTTGTTTTTCTTAACGTCTTTGCCGGTATGGTTGCCATATACAGCCTGACAAACCTATACAGAAGATCCAGGCTCGTTATCACATCCTTTCTGGTCATCCTTACCTATGCCGTCATTTATTTCGGGACAGCGATCATGCAGGAAGGCAATTTTAACACCATCGAATGGCGGTATTTCGCCTGGTTCGGATATAACGGCATACTGATCTTAATCTCCTACCCGTTGATCTATATTTTTGAAAGAGCCTTCGGATTCATATCCGATACAACGCTCATGGAGCTTTCCGATACCAACCAGCCCCTGCTGAGGAAACTGGCTGAAATTGCACCGGGCACCTTTCAGCATTCCCTTCAGGTAGCCAACCTGGCCGAAGAAGCAGTGCATAAAATCGGCGGCAATCCCCTGCTGGTTCGTGCCGGTTCTTTGTATCACGACATAGGAAAGCTGGCGGAGCCGTTCTATTTTATCGAAAACCAGTCATCCGGTGAAAACCCCCACGATAAGCTGGAATTTGAGCAAAGTGCCAGAATCATCATCGGCCATGTTGCAAAGGGTGTTGAAATTGCCCATAAAAATGCCCTTCCCGAGCCTGTTATCGATTTTATAAAGACCCATCACGGAACAAGCACGGTGCAATATTTTTATAAATCGTTTCTGATCAAATATCCTGAAGAGGATGTGGACGTAAGGAAATTTTCATACCCTGGTCCCAAACCCTTCTCCCGCGAAATGGCCATTGTTATGATGGCCGATTCGGTGGAGGCTGCTTCACGGAGCCTGAAGCAAATCAATGATCAGGCCCTTGACAAATTGGTCGAAGGCATCATTCATACCCAGATGATGGAAGAGCAGTTCAACGATGCGAGCATCACATTTCGTGACATTACAGTGATCAAGGAAGTTTTCCGGAAGCGGCTCACGAATATTTACCACGCACGGATTGCTTACCCTGCCTGAAGGGCAAAGATTACAATCCCCGCATATCGACAACCGTCACCTTTTTGAGCCGGGAGGGATCGAGGGTGAAGGCATCATCCGCAAAGATTTTATCCGTGATAAGGTTTTTCAGGAATACGGAGTAGTCGACACCGTCCTTGCCGATGGATGAGATGATGGACAGATTTTCCTTTTCTTTATCAATAAAAAGCTTAATACGGGAATAGGGCTGGTCAAGGTTCCTGGGGAACAGATCTATTTCATGCATAACGGTATTTTCAATGGTGGTTTCACCGCGGTATTGATATTTGAAATCACGGTTATACCAGGCAAGAAGGTTGGCGGGGTTGCCGAGGAAACTGTCATCCTGGCTGTCGGGCTCGGTAATTGTCACTTCGTTGTCTTCCTGAACATAGGTCCACATGGTTGTGCCGTTAAAGTACACGGTTGTGCCGGCTGAAATGATCTTGTAGCGGTCGCCACTGATGATGATGCTTCCGTTGCTTGTATTTTTGTTGTCCTCTTTATGGTCTACGATGATCAGGGAATAATCAGCCTGGATCGATGAATATTTCTTCATTTTGGCAGCCACCCGGTCAAGAATCTCGCTGGCCGCGGGATCCTGCTGTGCGGCCAACGGAAGGCTGGCCAGGGTGAGCATTAACATCCAGTATTTCATATTTCCTACGGTTATTTGATGAGGGTGTTCAAAAACTGTTCCAAAGAATATTCATCCGAGAAAAATACCTGCCGGGGCTTGCTGCCGTCGGGCGGACCTACAATACCGGCCGCCTCGAGCTGATCCATAATGCGCCCGGCCCGGTTATAGCCGATGGAGAATTTACGTTGTATCAGCGAAGTGGATCCCTGCTGGTGAAGCACCACAAGCCTAGCCGCCTCATTGAACAGGTTGTCCTTTTTAGAAAGGTCGATATCGGCCAGTTCACCGGCGGTTTCATCGACATACTCCGGCAGGTAGAGCGCGGTCGGGAATCCCTGCTGAAATGAAATGAAATCGGTGATGCTTTCAATTTCGGGAATGTCAATGAAAGCGCATTGAAGCCTGGTCATGTCACTGCCGGGGGCGAAAAGCATATCTCCGCGGCCGATGAGCTGGTTGGCTCCCGAAGCATCGAGGATGGTGCGTGAATCGATCATAGATGTTACCCTGAAGGCGATGCGGGCCGGGAAATTAGCTTTGATGACGCCTGTGATAATATTGGTAGTCGGGCGTTGCGTGGCAATCACAAGATGAATACCGATGGCCCTCGCAAGCTGTGCCAGCCGGGCTAACGGGGTTTCCACTTCCTTGCCGGCCGTCATGATAAGATCGGCAAATTCATCCACGATGACCACGATATAGGGCAGATAGCGGTGCCCCTTTTCCGGATTGAGATTCCTTTTGATAAACTTGTGGTTGTATTCCTTTATATTCCGAACTCCTGCTTTCTTCAGCAAGTCGTATCGCTGGTCCATTTCAATGGTGAGTGAATTGAGGGTATAAATCACCTTATGGGTATCCGTTATGATAGCCTCTTCAGCATCGGGAATCTTGGCCAGGTAATGCTTTTCCAGCTTCGAATACAGGGTAAGCTCAACTTTTTTCGGATCGATCAGTACGAATTTAAGCTGAGAAGGATGTTTTTTATACAGCAGGGAAGTGATGATGCAGTTAAGACCTACGGATTTGCCCTGCCCGGTAGCCCCTGCTACCAGCAAATGGGGCATTTTGGCAAGGTCGAAGACATAGGTTTCATTCGAAATGGTCTTGCCCAGTGCTATGGCCAGGTCATAATTCGATTCCAGGAACTTTCTTGAACTCAATACCGAACGCATGGAAACAGTTTCGGGATTCTGGTTAGGCACCTCTATACCGATGGTTCCCTTTCCGGGCATCGGAGCTATTATTCTGATCCCGAGTGCGGCCAGGCTGAGGGCTATGTCATCTTCCAGGCTTTTGATCTTGGATATTCTCACACCGGGTGCCGGTACTATTTCATACAGGGTAACCGTGGGACCGATGGTTGCTTTGATTTTATCTATCTGGATTTTATAATTGGAAAGGGTTTCCACAATCTTGTTCTTGTTGCTGACAAGCTCTTCGTTGGTGACGTTTGGATTGTCGGAATCATGTTTGGCCAGCATCTCTAATGGAGGCATCTGGAAATGAGGCAGATCAAGGGTGGGGTCATAATCTTCCAGTTCATCGTAATCAGGCAGGTCGTTATCCGAATCACCATTCTCACCGGGCTGTGCAACAGTCAGTTCCACATCCTCCCGGGCATTCTTATTTTCTTCTGTCCTGGCAGATTCCGATATTCCCTGCTTTTCACGGGAAGGAAATTCGGCTTCGAAGACCAGGTCCTGGTCGCCTTCCGTCTCAGTCGACTGCCCTTCATTTTCTTTGGCAGCCGGAAAACCGCTGTCTTTCCGGTTGATCTTTTTGAGCTGATCCAACAAACCCCGGGCAAGGGATGTGATTTTGGTGAAAGAACTGTCAAAGGAAAAAATAACCAGGGCAAAGGTAACAATGAGCAGAATGAACAATGTACCTATATCACCTGAAAAAGCTTTCAGCCAATCACTGACATACAAACCGTGCCGCCCGCCCGGTCCGCTCCCCAGGAATCCGTGTGCAGGACCAAAAACATATCCCAGCCAAACGGATACCAAAATGGTAAATACCAGGGTAATGCGAAACGTGCTGCCCAGCGGAAGTAAACGGACATGCATCAGTTTCAGTCCGGTCAGCAGCAACAAAAAAGGAACAGAAAAAGAGGCAATCCCAAACCACTTGTTCAGAAAAACATTGGCAAACCATGCCCCTACCTTGCCCGACCAATTGTCCACCCGAAAATCAGGATTGGAAAATACCTTTCGCCATTCGAAGCTCTGGTCCGTTTTCCAGGTAAACAGATAGGAAACGAAGGCCAGAAAAAGCAATATGGAAAAGCCGGTGAGGATCAGCCCTACCGTTACCTTAAAACGTTCATCCCTGAAAAAGGATGATTTTTTTTTGCCGTTCTTCTTGTTTCCTTTGCTGTCTTTTTTGCCCATCCCTGCAGTATTTTTTGATTTGGTGATTTGGTGATTGATAATGCTTGTCACTTGTCACTTGTCACTTGTCACTTGTCACTTGTATTTAGACCTGCTAAAATAGGCAACAGCAGTATACAAACGGCGAAAAACAGCAAAATGTTATTCACAATATCCGGAGTCTTTTGCCTGGCGAGCCTGATCAGGAAATCACAACAGAACACACAGGTATGCTCGGGGTGCATGTATGACAAGCATGACGACGACGCCATATTTTGTAAGAAATGCGGTACCAGGCTGGAGGGGGGAAAATAGATCGAAGATCGAAGATTGAAGATTGAAGATTGAAGATCGAAGATCGAAGATCGAAGATTCAAGACAACCGACAACTGAAACCAAGGGTGCAGCAACCATTACTCCAGGTACCGTCCGAGCAACCTGCACATCTGGTCGCGTGTAAGTTCCTTGTAGTCCCTGGGGAAATTGAAACGGATACCGTTTTTCGTAAGGGGCACAAATTTATCAGCCGTAAAGTTTAGCCTGAAGTAATACATGTTCAGCTCAAATTCCATCAAAACACCTTCGATCTTTCTGTAGGGATTGGTGGAATTCGGATTCCGGACGCCGAAATCGTTGGTATAATAGATAGAATAGGTATAGTCTGAGTCCGTGAAAGAAATATTGGCTTTCCTGCATTTGAATCCCAGGATCTCTTTTGTTTCGTCGGTTCGTTGTACGATCATATTGTCGAGAGGATCGAAACAGCACATAGGTTCCCCTTTTTTCCCCATGTAAATGAAAGAATATTTGGGGACTTTCAGCAGGGTTGTGCATTTTTTCGTCCGGAAATAGGTAATGCTGTTCAGCTTATACATTCCCATGAAGCCTTCCATCAGGTTGATGGCTGAATCCTGGTTGAATTCAAGCTTCATCCGGTGTGGGAGAAGATCCACCAGTTTCCGGTGGACGGAATCGGTTTCATAGGTTATCCTGTACTCAAGCCTTCCCTCGTTGGTTTTAGATTTCTTTTCTCCGTTATGGCATGCCGACAACATCAGCACTGCAGCCATAATGCACCCCACTATAAATCGTGTCATTTTTTGTAACGTTATTCAGGTTAAAGGTTTGATTGCATTTCCATATTTACGGAATCTGGCTTACAGGGTTCGATACTTTTGCCGAATGGATCAGTTCTTGAATTTAATAAAAAAAAAGCATTGATGAACGCCGGCAGGTACAAAAAATCCCTGCCCACCTCCTTACAGGTAAACCCTGTGAGGATGGGCAGGTATGTATAAATATACGGCTTGATAAAAATCATTTGGCCGCACAGGAAACTTATTTTATATTTGCTGCAAACGATGGTATTAAGAACCGCCTCAAGGTTCCATTTTAAATTTTTATTTATTCATTTTTTATATTTATACAAATGGCTTTTAATCTAAAGAACCGTAGCTTCCTGAAACTGTTGGATTTTTCACCGGAAGAGATTAGCTTTCTGCTCAACCTTTCGTTTGATCTCAAAAGGGCTAAATACAGCGGTACAGAGCAGCCCCGTCTGAAAGGCAAGAATATCGCCCTGATATTTGAAAAAACATCGACCCGCACGCGCTGCGCCTTTGAAGTGGCAGCCCATGACCAGGGTGCGCATGTAACCTACCTTGATCCTGTCAGCTCCCAGATCGGTCATAAGGAGTCGGTTAAAGATACAGCCCGTGTGCTTGGAAGAATGTTTGACGCGATTGAATACAGGGGTCATGGCCAGGAAATTGTTGAGACCCTGGCTGAATATGCCGGAGTGCCCGTATGGAACGGACTTACTAACGAGTATCATCCCACCCAGGTGTTGGCCGATCTGATGACGATGATGGAACACAGCGGTAAGCCATTGAACAGGTTGAAATTCTGCTACCTGGGTGATGCAAGGAACAATATGGGCAATTCGCTGATGGTAGGTTGTGCCAAGATGGGTATAGACTTCAGGGCTGCTGCCCCGGCTGCCTGCCAGCCTGCAAAAGAACTGGTAAAAACCTGCAAAGCCATCAGCCAGTCAACCGGCGCCAGGATTACCATTACGGAAGACCTGTCAAAGGCGGTAAAGCAGGCGGATTTCCTGTACACCGACGTTTGGGTTTCCATGGGAGAGCCCGCATCAGTTTGGAAGGACCGGATCAAACTGCTCAAGCCTTACCAGGTAAATAAAAAAGCAATGGCTTTAACCGGCAATCCGGGTGTTAAATTCCTTCATTGCCTGCCGGCATTTCATGATCGCGCAACCAGGCTGGGAGAGGAAATATATCAGAAATTCGGCCTCGCTTCCCTGGAGGTTACCGATGAGGTCTTTGAATCACCTGCCTCGATCGTTTTTGATCAGGCAGAAAACAGGGTTCATACGATTAAGGCCGTGATGGTGGCTACACTGGGGTGAAGATAGTGACGAGTGACGACTGACAAGTGACAAGTGTGCCGGGGCAAGTTTACGCGGGCTATAAATTTCTTTTTTTTTTTATCAGGGAAAAAACTTTTTACTATCTTGCGCTTTCTTTTACGGAAAGCAAATGGCAAAGTAAAATATTGATTGATAGACTTATAGTATATGTTATTTTATTCACAAAACCAATTTTTTGTCGGCTATGCAGAATAAACTACAGGAGTTAACGGAAAAGATATACAAGGAAGGTATATCAAGGGGCAATGTCGAGGCGGAAGCGATCATTGACAAAGCGAGGAAGGAAGCAGATGCTATGCTGACGGAAGCCAAAAAGGAGTCCAAATCCATACTGGATGAAGCCCGGAAAAAAGCTGAAGAGTTGCGGAAGAACGGCGAATCCGAATTGAAACTTTCGGCCCGGCAGTCCGTCAACGCACTGAAGCAGAAAATTGTTGACCTGGTCAACGGTGAAGCGGTTCATGCAGCGGTAAAGGATGCTTTCCAGGATTCGGATTTCATGAAGAAAATGCTGGAAATTACCCTGAAGAACTGGATAGCTTCTCCTGAAAAACCTGCGGATCTCACCGTGTTATTGCCGGAAAAAGATGCCTCCACCGTGGAACAATATTTTGCCCGCACTGCCAAAACATTGCTTGACAAAGGTCTTGCGTTTAAGCCTGATGCCGAACTGAAAGCAGGTTTTCAAATTGTCCCCGGGGACGGGAGCTATAAAATGAGCTTTACCGACAAGGACTTTGAGAACTTCTTTAAGCAATACCTGCGTCCGCGTTTGATGAAATTGCTCTTTACCGGTGAATAAGTATGATGAAAAGAGAGTACCATTGTCTGGTAGCCGGATTGCCGGCATTGTTTTTTGAACCATCCAGGCTGGCGTCTACCCTTGCAGCATGGAAAATCCAGTTGCGGGAAGACCTGCAGTCCTCAGATTATCAAATGATCGAGAGTTTCTTCCTGCGGTATGACAATCGCAATGTTCATGCTAAGATTGCCGGCAAGCCCGAAGCCTGGGACATTCTTGGCAATTATACAAAGGAGCAGGTCGAAGAGATCATGAGCCTGTTGAAAGATGAGGACACGGATCCCGGGAGCCTTGACTTCCCGATCTACCTTTCGCGCTATATCCGTGCCTTCAAAGCCGATACGCCTTTTGAGGCTGATAGATCCTGGGAAAATCAACTGGCTGGGCTTTATTATAATCACCTGGCTGACCTGTCCAACCCTTTTATAAAGGATTGGTATGCATACGAACTCGATCTTACCAATATCATCACCGCCATGAGTTGCAGGAAGCACCAGGTTGAGGTGCGGAACCAGCTGGTAGGGGAGAATGAGATCACGGAGAAGCTGATCAGGAGCAATGCAAGGGATTTTGGCATCAGCAACGAATTCCCGTTGCTTGATGCGATCTTAAGAGCCGGCGATGAAGAGGATTTTATGGAAAGGGAAAAGAAGTACGACCTGGTGAAGTGGAGATATCTTGATGACAATGTATTCTTTCATTATTTCACCATTGAAATCATATTCACCTTTATCGTAAAACTGGAGATTATCAGCCGGTGGCTGAAACTGGATAAAAACACGGGAGAAAAACTATTCAGGGATCTGGTCGGACAGATGAAGTCCACCTATCGGTTCCCGGAAGAATTTACCATATAATTAAGCGAGTGAAAATGGCAACCAAAGGAAAAGTAAGAGGTATTATCGCCAATCTTGTGATTGTGGAAGCAGACGGACCTGTATCACAGAACGAGATCTGCTATATTAAACTTGGCAAGATCGACCTTATGGCTGAGGTGATCAAGTTATACGGCAGGAATGCTTATGTGCAGGTGTTCGAGTCGACAAGGGGACTGAAGGTCGGAGATGAGGTCCGGTTTGACGGGCATATGCTGGAAGTTTCGCTGGGGCCGGGCCTGCTTTCCAAGAATTTTGACGGTCTTGAGAATGACCTCGATACCATGGAGGGCATTTTTCTGAACCGGGGAGAGTATACGGCCGCGCTCAACGACAAAAAGCTATGGGCCTTCAAACCTACGGCCAAAACAGGCGATAAGGTTACTGCAGGAAGCTGGCTTGGCGAGGTGAATGAAAATGATATGCCGCACCGGATCATGGTACCTTTTTCGTTTACTGACTCCTATACCGTAAAAAGCGTTAAGGGTGAGGGCACCTATACTGTAACCACCACGGTTGCCACCCTCGTCGACAGCAGGGGGAAGGAAGTCCCGGTTACCATGGTCCAGCAATGGCCCGTCAAGGTACCTATTAAAGCTTACAAGGAGAAGCCACGCCCTTATAAGCTGCTTGAAACCGGGGTGAGAACGATCGATACCCTGAATCCCATAGTTGAAGGGGGCACCGGGTTCATTCCCGGCCCGTTCGGTTGCGGAAAAACCGTGTTACAGCATGCCATTTCCAAGCAGGCTGAGGCTGACATCGTTGTAGTGGCAGCCTGTGGGGAGAGAGCCAATGAAGTGGTCGAGCTCTTCACGGAGTTCCCTGAACTTGAAGATACACGCACAGGCAGGAAGCTGATGGAGCGGACCATCATCATTGCCAATACATCCAACATGCCGGTGGCAGCCCGTGAAGCATCTGTCTATACTGCCATGACCATTGGTGAGTATTATCGATCCATGGGATTACGGGTGCTGATGCTGGCCGACTCCACCTCGCGCTGGGCCCAGGCTTTGCGTGAAATGTCAAACCGGCTGGAAGAATTACCGGGGCCCGATGCCTTTCCGATGGACCTGCCGGCCATTATTTCGAACTTTTATGCCCGCGCCGGTTATACCCTGCTGAGCAACGGGGAAACAGGATCAATTACTTTCATCGGTACCGTTTCACCTGCCGGCGGTAACCTGAAGGAACCGGTGACCGAATCGACGAAAAAAGCCGCCCGGTGTTTTTATGCCCTGGCTCAGCAAAGAGCTGACGGCAAAAGATATCCCGCCATTGATCCAATCGATTCTTATTCAAAATATCTCGAATATCCCGAATTTGCGGAATATGTGGACGGTAAAATTGAAGAGGGCTGGCTGGATAAGGTGAATGAAGCCAAAACCTTGCTGCTAAGAGGTAAAGAGGTATATGAGCAGATCAATATTTTGGGTGATGACGGTGTTCCCCTCGATTATCATGTAACCTTCTGGAAATCGGAGATTATCGATTTTATTATCCTTCAACAGGATGCTTTTGATAAGGTCGACCAGTCAACCCCGGTTGAACGGCAGCGATACATGCTTAATCATGTGCTCGGAGTCTGCAACACCAAATTTGAGTTCGATAATTTCAACGAAGTGGGCATGTTCTTTAAAAGGATCATCAACCATTATAAACAAATGAATTACTCTGAATTCCAATCGGAGAAATTCAACAATTTTGAAAAGGAACTGAATAACATAATGGCCGAAAGAAAAGTAGCGTAATGGAAACAAAAGCCTTTCAGAAGATATATACGAAGATCACCCAGATCACCAAAGCAACCTGCTCGCTTCATGCAACAGGGGTTGGATACAACGAGCTGGCATTTGTTTTTGGCCGGTTGGCGCAGGTGGTGAAAATTATTGAAGAAGAAGTGACCCTGCAGGTGTTTGGAGGCACAGAAGGCATACCTAACAATGCAGAGGTCGTATTTCTCGGTAAGGCCCCCTCGTTGAAAGTGAGTGAGGATCTCGCCGGACGGTTTTTCAATGCCTATGGTGAACCGATCGACGGAGGCCCGTCAGTGGAAGGAGAGGAGAGAGAGATTGGCGGCCCGTCGGTGAATCCCGTGCGCCGGCGTCAGCCTTCAGAGCTGATCGCAACCGGGATAGCGGGCATCGACCTTAACAACACCCTGGTTTCGGGACAGAAGATCCCTTTCTTTGCCGATCCCGATCAGCCTTTTAATCAGGTTATGGCCATGGTCGCCCTGCGGGCGAAGACCGATAAGATTATCTTGGGCGGAATGGGATTGACCAACGATGACTACCTGTTTTATAAGAATGTTTTTGACAACGCCGGTGCGCTGGACAGGATCATCAGTTTTGTCAACACCACAGAGAATCCTCCGGTGGAAAGGCTTCTGGTTCCTGAAATGGCACTTGCCGCAGCGGAATATTTTGCGGTGGACAAGAACCAGACCGTCCTGGTGTTGCTGACCGATATGACACTCTATGCCGATGCGCTGAGCATTGTTTCAAACCGCATGGACCAGATCCCCTCAAAAGACAGCATGCCGGGCTCGTTATACAGTGACCTGGCCAAGATCTATGAAAAAGCGGTTCAGTTTCCTTCCGGCGGATCCATTACCATTATTGCGGTGACCACCTTGTCAGGCGGAGATATCACCCATGCGATTCCCGATAATACCGGTTATATAACCGAGGGACAGCTCTTCCTGCGTAAGGATACGGATATCGGGAAAGTCATCGTCGACCCGTTCCGAAGCCTTTCGCGGCTGAAACAGCTGGTGATCGGCAAGAAAACCCGGGAAGACCATCCCCAGGTCATGAATACGGCCGTGCGCCTGTTTGCCGATGCAGCCAATGCCAAAACCAAGCTTGAGAATGGTTTTGACCTTACAGAGTATGACGAGAGGAGTCTGAAGTTTGCCAGGGATTATTCCAACAAACTGCTGGCCATCGACGTCAATATCAATATCAATGAAATGCTCGACACCGGATGGCAATTGTTCAAAAAGCATTTCCGGATTGAAGAGGTGGGGATAAAGAAAGAACTGGCGGACAAATATTGGCCGAAGGATTGACAGGTTTACAGATTTTATGGGGACCGTGAACATTTAATAGCGAATCAGGTTGAGAAATGGCAATCAAATTCCAATATAATAAAACCTCCCTGCAGCAGCTTGAAAAACAGCTTAAGGTCAGGGTGCGTGCCCTGCCAACCATAAAGAACAAGGAATCGGCATTGCGGATCGAGGTGAAGAAGGCCAAGGATGAAACACTGCGGCTGGAAGACCTGCTGAAACAGAAACTGGCAGAGTATGACCGTATGGTCGCTATCTGGGGTGAATTTGACGCCTCCCTGGTCTCTGTCAGGGATGTTGAGCTGGTTGTAAAAAAGATCGCCGGAGTGAAAACCCCGGTGCTGAACAACATTATTTTTGATGTTAGGCCTTTCAGTGTTTTCAATAATCCCAAGTGGTTTCTCGACGGGATAGCGCTGGTAAAAGAAATGGCATCGATTGGCATTGAAAAGGAAGTGTTTGCGCGCAAGATGCAGTTGCTGGACCACGCCCGGAAAAAGACAACACAGAAGGTTAACCTGTTTGAAAAGGTCCAGATACCCGGATACGAAGATGCCATCCGCAAAATAAAACGGTTTATGGAAGATGAGGACAACCTGTCGAAATCGGCCCAGAAGATCGTTAAAACGCGCCAATCAAAGCAGGAGGAGAACGCATGATTGTTCCGATGATGAAATATGCTTTCCTGATCTATCACAAGGAATACAAGGATTTCCTGGATAAGATCAGAGAGCTTGGAGTTGTGCATGTGATTGAAAAAGCCTTCGAGGAAACTGACAGCCTGCGGAAGAGAAAAGAGCTGATCCAGGAAATGAATGCAGCAGTCACTTTACTGAAGAAGCGCATTCCGCAGGTTCAGGCTACGGAATCACCTGAAGACAGCGGAATGGAGATTTTCAGGCATACACAGGCGCTCCAGGCTGAGCTGGAAGCCAACCAACAGAAAATAGTGCTGCTCAGGAAGGATA
>CAYMJH010000054.1:0-20942 GCA_964390385.1 uncultured Bacteroidales bacterium
ACCCGGATCATTGAACAATCAAAATTCCTCGATAAAGTTGTGATAACGGTTTCCCTGGCTGATTCCAACCGGAATCCCGACCCTGAAACCTTGATCAGGTGCGCTGAAAAACTCACCGACACGCTGCAAAGCATTGCATTTCAGCCTTACGTGAAAAACATTGCCTCCGGCATCTCAGGTTCCGCTATGGAAGAAGTATATGATATCGTTTACCGGAATCTGCCTGTTTTTCTGGATGAAGAAGACTATAACATTCTCGATTCGATGATCATGCCGGAAAGGATCCGGGTATCGCTTGAAAACAGTTATAACACCCTGTTGTCTCCGGCAAGTTTCGCCATGAAGCCGATGATCATCCGTGATCCCATAGGCATAAGCGGGATAGCCCTGAAAAAGCTCGGCTCTTCCCAGCAGGATGAGAATTATCTGATCATAGACGGCCATGTTTTCTCAAAAGACAAAAAGCACCTTTTGCTCTTTTTAACCACTGTCTTTCCCTCGGGCGCCACTTCCCAAAATACTTTATTCGTCAGACAATTCGATGACGCCATTGACAAGATCGAGGAGGCCGCCTTAAACCAGGTGTCCGTTGAATACTTCGGCTCGGCTGTTGTGGCTGTCGGAAATGCCGAGCGGTTAAAGAAAGATATCCGCCTTACTTTGTCCATTACCATCACCCTCCTGCTGCTTATCATCAGCTTTTCGATCCGTAAGAAAAGACTGTTCCCCTTCATATTTTTGCCGGCAGTTTTTGGAGGACTGACAGCGCTGGCGGTGATCTACCTGATCCAGGCGAAGATATCGGTCATATCACTCAGTATAGGGACCGTGATACTGGCCATCACGGTTGACTATGCCCTGCATATAACAACCCATTACAAGCACCGGCATTCCATTACCGAGACCATAAAGGACGTCTCCTTTCCCATCATCGTTTGTGGTTTTGCCACCGCCTTCGAATTCATCAGCCTGGTTTTCGTATCCTCGGAATCGCTGCATGAACTGGGCATACTGGCTGCCATCAGCGTTCTGACGGCGTCGTTTTTTACCCTGGTGGTGATCCCTCATATCCTCGATATGACGCGGGGGAAAGAGGACATGACCGAGGAAAAGAATACCCTGGAACGTGTGCTGGACAAAATCACCCGTTACAACTTTCATAAAAACAAGCTACTGCTGCTCTTCATGGTGGCTGTAACCCTGATCTGCTGGTTTTTTGTGAGCAAGGTGGGTTTTGAAAGCGATATGATGAAGATGAATTACATATCGCGCGAACTGGCAAAAACAGAGGAAAACCTGAACCGGATCAACAGCTATAAGCTCCATTCCGTTTATGTGGTTGCCCATGGTGAAAACCTGCAGCAGGCGCTCCGGCGCAATGAAAGAATGGCGGAGATGGGAATGCATATGCTGCAGGAGAAAAAAGTCAGCAGCTTCAGTTCCCCGGGCGCATTGCTGTACTCAGATTCCCTTCAGCAGCGGCGTATCCAACGCTGGAATGAATGGTGGAACGAAGACAGGAAGAACAGTTTCAGGGAGAACTTTGACCGGGCGGCAACCCTGGCCGGATTCAGATCCTCCTCATTCAGCGGGTTCCTTAACCTGATCGATAAAGAGTATGTTGCGATGGAACCTGATGATTTCAGTAAACTGCAGGCGTATTTCTATACCGACAACATCAGCGCTTCTCCCCAACTGTCAACCGTTGTGTCAGTCCTTAAAGTTGATGAGATCCACAAGGATCAGGTTACCGAGGGATTGAAGGACATGGAGGGCATTGTGGTGATGGACAGGAAATCCATGCTTTCAGGCATGGTCGAAACCCTGGGCAGGGACTTTAATTTCATTGCCAATGTAAGTTTAACGCTTATCCTGGTGATCCTGATCCTGGCTTTCGGACGTTTTGAGCTGGGTTTCATCACCTTTGTGCCGATCCTCCTGAGCTGGATGTGGACCCTGGGCTTTATGGGCATAACAGGTATAAAGTTCAACATTTTCAATATCATCATTTCTTCATTCATCACAGGACTTGGCATCGATTACAGTATTTACATCATGCAGGGGCTTGTGCAGGGTTATAAAAGCGACAACAAGAACCTTCTTTCCTACAAGACCTGTATATTGATATCGGTAATGATCTCCATATCCGGCACCGGGGTGCTGATCCTGGCCCGGCACCCATCGCTGCACTCCATTGCCCTGATTTCCATTGTGGGCCTGCTTTCCGTTGTACTTATTTCCTACACCTTTGAGCCCCTGTTCTTCAACTGGCTGGTCAGCAAAAAGGGAAAGAGCCGTGTTTTGCCCGTTACCCTTACCGATGTGCTGATCACCTTAATAACACTGACGGTAAGCCTGCTCCTGAGTATTTTTATGAACCTGCTGCTTTTTCTTGTTTTTCCCCTGCCCTTTTCCCGGAAGGCCAAGCAGCGATTCCTGCGCCGGGCCATGACGTGGTGTCTGAAGGTTCCGGTTTACGGAATGGTGAATATTAAGAAAACGATCATCAATGAAGGCCGGGAGGATTTTTCAATCCCTTCGGTGGTCATCGCCAATCACCAGTCGCATCTCGACCTGCCCCTGCTGCTGATGCTAAGTCCGAAGATCATCGTCCTTACCAATTCATGGGTGTGGAATAATCCGGTCTACGCCCTGGTCATCCGCTATCTCGATTTTTACCCCGTTACCGGAGGCTACGAGGGTCTGGTCGATAAACTGAAGAAAAAAGTTGAAGAAGGCTATTCCATTCTGGTCTTCCCTGAGGGAACCCGTTCTCCTGATTCATCCATTAAGCGTTTCCACAAAGGCGCTTTTCTCCTGGCCGGGAAACTGCATATTGACATCGTTCCCATCTTTATTCACGGTGCTGGAGATTGCATGAACAAGGGAGAAAATCATCTGAAAGGAGGACAGATCACGGTAAAGATATATCCCCGCATAAAAGCCGCCGATGAACGTTTTGGCAGGGATTATCATGAAAGGACCAAAGCCATGCTGCGGTTTTACCGGAGGGAATTCGAGGCCATGAGGACCGGTCTGGAAACCCCTTCCTATTTCCGGAGAAAGCTGATCCGTAATTATATCTATAAAGGCCCTGTGCTGGAATGGTATACGCGGATCAAATTGTCCCTCGAAAAGAATTACAGCCTGGTGAACAGTTATGTTCCGCGCGATGCAAGCATTGTGGATATCGGATGCGGTTACGGGATGATGTCTTATATGCTGAGTTTTACGTCGGAAAAGAGAAGCATACTGGGCATTGACTATGACAGCGATAAGATTGAGCTGGCCGGCAACTGCATCTCAAAAAACGACAGGATTCGTTTTGTCGCGGCCGATGCGGTATCTTATGCTTATGAAAATGCCGATGTTTTCTTGCTGAGCGACGTGCTGCATTACATTCCGGAAGAAAAACAGGACTCATTAATGAAGCAGTGCATAAACCATCTGAATCCCGGCGGGTGCATCATCGTCCGCGATGCTGACAGGGACCTGCATAAAAGGCATCGGGGGACCCGCTATACGGAGTTTTTCTCCACCCGGTTTGGTTATAACAAGGCTGTGGGAAAGAAGCTGTATTTTTTCCCGGGAAGGAAAATTTCCGAGATGGCAAAACAGAACGGTCTGGAGGTGGAAATCATTGACAATTCCCGTCTTACTTCAAACCTTTACTACATTTTAAGGAGGACAAAAAAAGCAACGGAATGAAATCCCTGAACCGGCAGGCATTCATAAGCCGTATGAAGGAAACGGACAAGCCATATCAGCATTTGAAATTTTCATGAAAATTCATTATTTTAGAACCTCTTTTGGGCAGATGCACTGAGAGGGTTTTTCATATGATTTACGAAATATATGGCATGATTTGTAAATTAGTTTTAATCATATTCTTTATCAGTAGCAACCAATTTTACATAACAACGACTAAAAAGTATACCTATGAAAAAAATTCTTGGCATCCTGGTAATCCAGGCTCTTATTTCGGGTGTGTGCCTTAATGCACAAAAAATCAAAATGGAAAAGGGATCCCTGGACTTTCTCAAGGGCCAGAAATCCTTGATGATATCTTATGATTACAGCAATATGGGAGTCGGAAAATTTGAAAAGGAAGAGGATTATATCGCAAAAAAGACAGCCGATTACAACAAATCGGAAGCCGGGAAGGGTGATAAATGGGCTGAATCCTGGAAGGCCGACCGCGCCGGCCGCTATGAGCCCAAATTTGAAAAACTCTTCAACGAATACACGGAGAAAATCGGGTTGACTGCAAACAAAGACGTGACCGACGCACAATATGAAATGGAGGTTCATACCACTTTCACAGAACCGGGATTCAATGTGGGCGTGACAAGGAAAAATGCCTATATTGATGCCGTGGTAACCTTCAAAAATATCTCAACAGGCAAAGAAGAGGCTGTTGTTACGGTATATGCATGCCCGGGGCGGGATGTCTTCGGATATGATTTCGACACCGGGTACAGGATTGAAGAAGCCTATGCAAAACTGGGTAAATCCATGGCAGGCTTTATCCTGAAACAGCTGTAAAAGCATCGCATTCCGGCCTGTAACCGACGGATCCCAGCCGGTTATTTCAGCCGGTTCAGATTGATCAGGGGATTTGCATACATTTTCAGGAAGTATTCTTCCAGCGTTTGTCTTTCACCTGCAAGTCCCCTGATCTCATTTTCCATATAATCCATGAACCTTTCCCTGTCTTCTGCCGTGTAATGATCCCTGTACGTACCGGAACGGGTCAGCATATCGCAGGCAGCATAATGGGAAGGCCAAAGCTTATAATGTCTGTAGACTTCGCTGTCGATCAATTCGGCAAGCCGGTTTATCTTGTTGTTCAGCGATTCACCGGGGTCCACCGACTGCAGTAAATGATTCACGGGTTTCCCGACAGACATATGGATCCTGCCCTTGGGCCGGGTTATTCCGGTGACAATGCTCACCAGGTCTTCGTCCGGTTTTTTCAGGTAGGGCCCTTCGAGGGATGCGATCAGCTCTTTTATTTTAAGGGCACAGCATGGCTCATACTCATAAGAAATCACCAGCGGAACGATATGCAAATCGGTAAATGACTGATGAAAATCTTTCCCTCCGCTCATGTTGAACATTTTCAGCAGCCCGGGCTCCGTCTTATCATTACCGTCCTTGGTGCGTCCCGGCCGCTGGGCAATCCATGCAGAGACTTTCTTTTTCGTAATGGTATGGCGGATATAGGCTGAAAGGCGCCGGGAATTCCTCAGCAATTCGGCTTTGTTGCCACCCCGGGTTACCTTGAACATCCGGTTGACTTTGCCGAGATCGATAATGAACCGGTTGATCATAAGATTGCTGCCGAAGGTGATCTCGGAGGTCAGATGCCCGTTATCGAGCAGGAGTACCTGCAGGATGGCGGAATCGAGCACGATATCGCGGTGGTTGGCGACAAAAAGATAAGGCGACCCCGGAACCAGCTGATCGAATCCGTCATAGGTAAGACCGGCTGATGTTTTCGCGAGGACAGAGGATACAAGGGGATGCATGAAATGCAGCTGAAAGTCATGAGCGGTATGGGTATTGGCAAGATTCTGCCGGATCAGATCTTTATCCTTGCCGGGAAACAGGAAATCCAGGATCTTGTCGAACAGCGGTTCTGCAATTATACGATTAAGGGCGGGATTTATTTCATGGTCATGATAGGGTCGGATATCTTCAAAATCTTCATCACTATACATCACGGGCATCATTTTGCGCAAAATTAATGGTATTTGTCGATAATTCTATCCAGTATGGAATTTATCTCCGAAGGATCAAGGCTGGTGACCAGTTTCAAACGGGTCTCCTTGAAATCAGGCAATCCCTTGAAATATTGGCTGAGATGGCGCCGCATTTCATAAATACCGACCGGTATGCCTTTCCATTCGATCGATTTGGCAAGCTGGGCCTTAGCGAGTGACACTTTTTCGGCCACGGAAAGGTCAGGCAATAGGTTTCCGGAATCAAGAAAATGCCTGATTTCCCTGAATATCCAGGGGCGGCCCATAGCCCCGCGTCCGATCATAATCCCGTCTACGCCGTAACGTTCAAAGGCCATACCGGCACCCTGGGGAGAAATAATATCACCGTTGCCGATCACCGGGATCTTCATACGGGGATTATTTTTAACTTCTCCGATCAGTGCCCAGTCAGCCGATCCTTTATACAGCTGCGCCCTTGTGCGGCCATGAATAGTAATGGCTTTGATACCGGTGTCCTGCAGTTGCTCGGCAATATCCACAATGTTTTTACTGTTTTCATCCCAGCCCAGCCTGGTCTTAACCGTAACAGGCAGTTTAACGGCTTTAACAATGGCTGCTGTCATAGCTGTCATCAGAGGGATATTACAAAGCATGCCTGCCCCGGCTCCCCGGGTTGCGATCTTTCTCACCGGGCAGCCGAAATTGAGATCGATCAGGTCGGGTTTGGCTGCCTCAGCGATTTTTGCCGCCTCTATCATGCTGTCCATCTGATGGCCGTATAATTGTATGCCGATAGGGCGCTCGGCATCGAACAATTCCAGTTTCTTCAGGCTTTTTGAAGCATCACGGATCAAACCGTCGGAAGGGATGAATTCAGTGTACATGAGATCAGCGCCGAATGACTTGCAGATGAAACGGAAACTCGGATCCGTCACATCTTCCATGGGCGCAAGAAGTAAGGGTTTATCCTGCAGGATTATATGGCCAATCGTAACCAGCTTGGTTTTTTTTGGGAAGCAAAAATACAAAAATATCCCCGACGAAAAGCAGGATGAAAACAACTTGGGCAAACGGACAAAATGCAGTACTTTTACGGCCGCATAAAGCCGGATTTCCTTTTGTTTTTCCGGCCCGGAACCTGCGATAATAAAATGCGACTCTATTCAATGAAAACCAGCTTTTTTAAACCGGAGCCTTCCTCGTGGTATAACCTGTTTTTCGTTCTTTTTGTTTTCCTCATGCTCTTTTTATTGACCAGCGTGCTGGGTATGGGACTGATCATGGTCTCCTACGGGCTCAGTGTCGAGGAAATGCTTGACATAGTGGATCATCCCGATCCTTCCAGCATTGGGATCATGAAAACACTGCAGGTGATTCAAAGCATCGGGATGTTCATCGTGCCTGCCCTGATCGCCGCCCGCCATATAGGGGGAAGGCCCCTGACCTACCTGAGGATGAATGCGGGGTTTTCCTATGTCAGTATGATCCTGGTGGTTTTGATGATGGTCATCTGGATTCCCGCGATCAACTTTACGGCAGATCTGAACGCCCGTCTTAACCTGCCGGATGCACTGGACGAGGTGGAGGAGAAGATAATCGCGTTAAGGGACAGCTATCAGCATCTGACCACGTTGTTCCTCAACACGAAATCACCGGTGGATCTGGCAGCCAACCTTTTGATCATGGCTGTATTGCCTGCTGTTGGTGAAGAACTTCTTTTTCGGGGCATATTCCAGCCTTTGTTTGCCGGTCTGACACGAAACATGCACGTGGGTATACTTATTGCATCCCTGCTTTTCAGCTTTTTTCATTTTGAATTTTACGGATTCCTTCCCCGCCTTCTGCTGGGTATGCTCTTCGGATATCTTTTTGTGTGGACAGCATCCCTCTGGATCCCCATACTGGCACATTTTGTCAATAATGCGATCATTGTGGCGTATTATTTTTTCCTGCAACCGGGAACAGGTTCTGCAAAACTTGACGAATGGGGAACACAGGCCGGTTTGTCTTTCTGGCTGAGCATGGGAGGAGGGATATTGCTGATGGTACTGCTGTTCTTTCACGAAAGATCACGTCGCCTGACCATCAGCTGAGTCAGCCGGGATCTCCATCTTTCTCTTCTCAGATCGCCGTAAGACATAAACCAGACCGTAAAGCTTTGCATTTTCCCTTTTTTTATCCTCGGGAAGAGAGGAATAATAATGCTCAACTTCATTCCAAACGGAAAGCACTATTTCATCAGCCTGCTTCCGGATTTCTGCAAATTTCTCCTGTGAACGGGCATGATTCTTTTGGAGGATCTTCTGGTATTTATAGGCTTCGATGAATTTTTCATACCATACTTTCACCACGGCCATGGTCGGATTGGTGATGGGCGTATGACCCTTGGATATCCGGGTGTTTTCACCGGCGATCAGTTTTTCGCCCCAACTGATGAGTTCTGCTTCGGCATTGAAAAGCGGCACATTTTTCTGATCGCTTGAGAAGCCGAAAAAACTTCTTTCGGCGGCCGGCAGGTCACCCCGGGCTATGGCCATGTTGACTACCTGGATAAAATGGGAAATATACAACCTGGCCTTGCGCAAGGTCTTGCTGTAGTCCTTACTTTTATCGACCTGGATATTGTAGGCCTGCCTGGATTCCATTAAGGCTTTTTCAAAGGAGGGCAGAAAGGATTGAAGTTTTTGAAGCGTGCTCTGGGTGAAGGCAAGATTAAAAGGATGGAGTTCCTTTCCTTTTTCGTAGGCGATCCTGAGGGCCCGGAGCCTGGCAACATCAGTATTGGGCAAGCGACGGTAAGGCATTTTGCGTTTAAACAGTTTCCCTACGAAGGTACAAAAAACAAATCATAAGGCAAGGCATTCGTACCTGTTTTTGGAACCAGGGGGAAATTATGATAAAATTCTTGGTACAGGTTCCAAAATGATTCTAATTTTAGAAATGAATAATCTTTAAAAACCAGTGCCATGTTTTCTGCAGATGTATATGCCCAGCGCCGCCGGAAACTGATGGAGAAGGTAGGCGATGGCCTGATCCTTTTTTTGGGGAATCAGGAATCCGCCATGAATTATGCCGCCAATACCTATCCCTTCCGCCAGGACAGCAATTTCCTGTATTACTTTGGGTTGGATGAACCCGGCCTTGCCGCAGTGATGGATCTGCAAACGGGCGATCAGACCCTTTACGGAGATGACCTCGGTGTGGAGGATATTATCTGGATGGGATACCAGGAGAAGATGACGGAAAAAGCGCAGCGGACCGGTATGCAGCTTGTAAGGCCCATGGAAAAGCTGGCCGGCGATCTTTGCAAGGCCATGGCCAGGAACAGGAAGATCCATTTCCTGCCCCCTTACCGCGAGGAACGAAAAACTCAACTGGTTGATATGCTGGGAATAAAACCGGAAAAAATAACGGATTCCTGCTCCGAAGAGCTGATCAAAGCCATTGTTGCCCAGCGATCCGTCAAAGATGACCTTGAGATCCGTGAAATGGAGACGACGCTGAATGAGGTCACAAGGCCTATGTATTTAACTGCCATGAAGATGGCCAAGGCCGGCCTGGTTGAATATGAAATTTCCGGGATGATGGAAGGGGTGGCACTTCAACAGGGATATACCATGGCATACCCGGTCATTTGTTCGGTCAACGGGGAGATTCTGCATAACCATTGCCATGGGAACAGGATGCTGGAAGGACAGCTGCTGATCATCGACGCCGGCGCCGAAAGCAAAATGCACTATGCCACTGATATCACACGCACCCTGCCGGTCGGCGGCAAATTCACCCCGCTGCATAAAGATATTTACAGTGTGGTGCTGAAAGCAGAGGTCGAGGCCATTTCAAGGATTCACCCGGGCATACCCTACCGGGAAATCCATATGCATGCCGCCACCGTCATTGCCGATGGCCTTAAATCCCTGGGCTTTATGAAAGGTAATGTGAGTGACATTGTGGCATCGGGTGCTCACGCGCTTTTTTTCCCGCACGGGATCGGCCACATGATAGGGCTTGATGTACATGATATGGAAGACCTCGGAGAAAAATATGTGGGATATGATGCTGATTTCAGGCGCAGTGAACAGTTTGGTCTCGCTTACCTGCGCATGTCGCGCAGACTGGAGCCCGGATTTGTGCTGACGGTGGAGCCCGGCATTTATTTTATACCGCCCCTGATCGAGAAATGGGAGGCTGAACATAAATATACCGATTTTATCCTGTATGATAAGCTGAAAACATTCCTGGGTTTCGGAGGGATCAGAATTGAGGACAACGTTCTGGTGACCAAAAACGGGCATCGTGTGCTGGGAGATCCTATCCCTAAGACGATAGAGGAGCTGGAACAGGCTTGTATGTTATAAATGTAGAGAAAAGAACCTGGACTGGGAAGAGTGACAAGTGACGAGTGACAAGTGACGAGTGACGAGTGACGAGTGACGAGTGACAAGTGACGAGTGACAAGTGACGAGTGACAAGTGGCAGCGGCATTAACTTCGCAAATTGAAAATCTGTAAACCTGCCAATCTGTAAACTTTCAAATCTTCCTATCCTCCCGTCGCCAGCGCTCTGAATTTTCTGTTCATTTCACCGGCCTCCAGGTTCGGGCCCATGAAGATGATTTCCGTATTGCCGTTGTATCCTGAGATTTCTGTCTTGCTGACCAGGTCAAAAGAAGCCTGCAAGGCCCATGTTTTTTCATTGTCGAGCCTCACATAGCCTTTGATCCTGTAACTGTCGCGCACAGCAGGGATTTTCATAAAAAGGTCAAAATTTCCGGGAGAAATTTTTCTTGTTGTTTTTAGCACCACGGTGCTGATGTTTTCCGGCCGCCTGCAGCCCTCATCTGTTCCGACATGGCCATAATGCGTTATGGCAACAGGTGCCGGTTTCAGGGATGGCAAAAACGAGGGTAAGGATATCTCGCAAAACCGGGCTGTCACGATGGCTGCAAAGGGATTCCAGGAAGCTATTTTGGCCCGGATAACATGGGTATTATCAGAACCCAGGTCTGTTTTGTTCAGGATAACCGTATCCGCAACTCTAACCTGGCGGATGGTTTGTGTTTCAGCAAGGACGGTGCGTTGAAAGTTGAAAGTGTCGATAACGCACCAGACATGAGAAAGATAGAGCCGGTCACGCAGTTGCGGTGACTGAAGCAACTGGGCTATGGCAATGGGATCTGACAGGCCCGAAGATTCCAGTATAACAAGATCGGGCTTTTTTTCGTCCACAAAGGCAGCGAGAGAGGGTATGAAATTGCCCAGCAGGCAAATGCAGAATACAGATCCGTTATGAACCTCAAGAATGGAAAAGGGGATTCCAGTGAGTGAAAGATCTGTACCGTCAACGCCCGACGGTGCAAATTCATTCTGGACTATACCGATCCTGGCCTGACCTGCAACATGGTTCAGCAGGTTTTTCAGCAGGGTGGTTTTTCCGCTGCCCAGGAAACCCGTTACCATAAAAAAAGGTATTTTCTTCATGCGCGGCTCATATCATCTTCAAGGCCTCTGCCATCCTGCTTATATGCAGGGGGGTCGTTCCGCAGCATCCTCCGATAATATTGGCTCCTGCTCTGACCAGGGCGGGTATGAATCCGGCCATTTGTTCCGGCGATTCAGGAAAAACAGTCTTGCCGTCTGCATACACGGGCAAACCGGCATTCGCCTGGATGAGGACCGGGATATTCCGGTCTGCTGCCCTTATTTCCTGTGTGATAACGATCATCCCTTCCATACCGTTTCCGCAGTTTGCCCCGATGATATCGGCACCGGCTTCCTTCATGACCTGGACCATGTCGGTAGGGGAGACACCCATCATGGTGCGGTATTCACCTGTTACAGTCTTTTCAAAAGTCATGGTGCAGATCACCTCGCACGATGTATTTTCACGGGCGGCCCTAACGGCGATGCAGGCTTCCTCGGTATCGCTCATGGTTTCTATCACAATGGCATCGGCTCCGCCATGGGCAAGGGCCATGATTTGCTCTTTGAAGGCACGATACAGTTCATCCTCCGTGACCTCTCCGGTCATCAGGATCTTTCCGGTGGGACCGACCGAGCCCATCACGATGATGTCTTTTCCGGCGGCTTGTCGCGACAATTCCGATGCAAGGCGGTTGATCTCCGCAACCTGATTATCCAGGCCATAGTGTGAAAGCTTGAAACGGCTTCCGCCAAAACTGTTGGTCTCCACAATTACGGCTCCCGCCCTGATATACTGGGTTGCGATATCCCTCACTTCGCCGGGATGAAGCAGGTTCCATTGCTCGGGACATTCTCCGGGTTTCAATCCCCTGGCCTGAAGCAGCGTTCCCCAGGCTCCATCGGAAACCAGCAATTTCCCGGTTTTAAGCTCGTTAAGGATTCTTCCCATAGGATCGTTAAGTTGGTTTTTACAGTTCTTTCAGCCATTCTTTTATCACTTCCACGGAGGGCAGTTCACCCTGCGATTTCAGTTTGTACTCTGTCACCAGCACGGCCGGTGTCTGATAAGCGCCGAATTCCTGAATCATCCGTTCGTCACTGATCACCGAAACGGGAATATTTTTCCCGGTTTCGCGGATGGCGAGGTTTATATTTTCCTGCAGGGGAAGGATATTATCGTTTTTCTTGCACAGGATGGAGATTTCACTCTTCCTCGATTTGATCCAGTATCTCACTTTCTCGTTGATCCTCTTTTGAATGGCGGCAATCAATTCATTCTGCGGAGGGATCTTGGAAACAAAGGCAATTTTACCGTCGATGCAGATGGTTGGAATGTTTTTAACCATCAGGGATGCCATGAATGTCACCGCCTCCATGCGCTTTATGGCATGTTCCCGCCATTCCACCAGTCCTTCGAAATGAGGAGCCACCTTCTTAACGGATTCGACCATGTACTGGCAGGGTGCACAGGATTCGGAATCGAGCGTGATGATATCGACGATGACTTTATCCGTTTTCCCATAGTCTTTCATATTCAGCAGCTCGAGGTCCGCTTCTGTCTTTTCCATGGCCCTTACAACATCCTGTTTGTAGGGGTCATGAACAATGGAGGTAACGGCCTGCAGGTTTTCAACAGGAGTATCCATGGGCAGGTCACAGCCGGGCGCCAGGATAAAGCCTTTTTCGCCGCCAAGGTCGATGCATTCAAGGGCATTGCGCATGCAGTCTTCCGGTGTTCCCATAAGCAGCACAACGGTAAGCTTAATATTGCCGCCGAAACTCACCTTGTGTTCAAGGGCAATGGGCCTGACATAGTCAAGGGGGATGTTTTCATCGATGGAAACATTGTCAGGCCTGCATTTGCACATGATGTCAATATTCTGCTGTGCATGTCCGCAAACGAAGAATGAACTGAAAGCCCCCCGGCTGCGGATGAAATCAAACACCTCGGTCACGGGACCGGAAACGAACTGGCTGAATAAACCGGGATCGATCTGGCTGGTCATGGGATCGACCACGGCAACAACATCACAGCCGGCGTCGATGTAATAATCCGCCATGGCTTTGGAAACATCCCTGGTAAAGGACAAGAGCTGCAGGATATTTTCGGGGTCTTCATACATCCTGATGAAAATATCCGTGCCCAGCAAATGCAGGGCAAGGGTAAAAGGACCGGTTATCAGGCCGTACAAGGCAAGGCCGGGATGCATTTTACGGAGACGCCTGGCGGCATCCATGGCTATCCCGATACGTCCGTCATTCGGGCCCGGTATGGCAAGGGAATTGAGCGGTGTTCCCTGGACAAGCGGATGAGAATGCACGGCAGGTGGATTGTTGTCGGTCCATATCAGCTGGCAGCCCAGCGCCTCGGCTTCAACCTGAAGATCAAAAATTACCGGTACGCCATCGGGTTTGTAAAGCTCAACGGCCCTGGTAACTCCGTTCACAATATGCTCGGCGCTCTTCAGGTATTCCGTTGCACTGATCCCGATCAGCCTGGCACCGTGGATGCCGATGAAGGGGACCCAGGGAATCCTGTCCGTTGGCTGCAGGGCAAGTGCTTTTTGTATGCGTTCTTTTCCGTTCATGACGTTGATATTACCTGACCGAAAGGATGAAAAACCGGTTAATAGCCGGTTGCTAACATCCATGGGATTTTCAATGAGAATTGCTGCGGGAATGGTTTCAGGCGACCATCCGGTTGAGATATTCCACGGCGCCCTGCGGATCAGGTGAGTAAAAGTCCGCTCCTATTTTCTTCCTGAATTCATCGGTTACCGGAGCCCCTCCGATCAGAATTCTGGTGCCCGGTACCTGTGCCTGCAATTCCCTGACAATCATTTCCATATTGACCATGGTTGTGGTAAGCAGCGCGGATAAACCCACCACGCAGCCGGGATGCTCTTTAATAGCATTGATGAACTTTTCGGCTTTAACATCCGTGCCGAGATCAATCACTTCCCAGCCGTTTCCTTCCACCATCATCGACACGAGGTTTTTTCCGATATCATGCAGATCGCCAACCACCGTACCGATCACAAAGACCCCTTTCCGCTTTACGGCACCCGACTGAAAATAAGGCTTCAAATGCATCATGGCAGTGTTCATGGCCTTGGCAGACATCAGCACCTGGGGCACAAATACCTGGTTTTGCCTGAATTTGACCCCGATTTTTTCCATCCCTGTAACAAGCCCTTTATGCAAAACATCCACCGGTGACGCTCCGTTGTCCAATGCATACTTTACCAGTTCATCGGCTCCGTCCTGCCCTTTCATGTCGGGCGGATAAGGGGAGGTCCTGTTGATTTTGCCGAATTCAACACAGCGGGCAATCTGTTGCAGTATCTCTTCCATGGTATTGTTGTGTTATTACGGTGGTGCAAGCATTCAAGAAACATCACAAAAATAAAGCAAAATTGAAATAAAACAATGCCGGTGCCGGAATAGATGTGTGCTACACGGCCGGATTGAAAAATGAGATGACGGCTTCCGAGGATTTTTCAGGTTCTTCAATGAATCCCATGTGACCTGAATGGATCAGCGTCAGCAGCTTCCCTTTCGGGCTGATGCTGATTTTTTCCTTTATGGCGCTATAGAGGATGTAATTATCCTTTTGACCGAGGATCCACAGCACCGGAATGGCAGTCTGCAGCAGTATGGATGATCTGTCTGTCCGCTGTTTCATGCCCTCCAGGGCGGCTATTATACCGGCATCCGGCGTATCAAGGGCTATTTTCACGGCCCTGTCCACCTCGTTCCGCAACCTCACCAGGTTGTCGTCGGCGAATCCTTTGGGGATGCTGGAATGGATGAGCAGCTCTTTTTTACCCTTTTTCACCAGATCAATTTCCCGGTCGCGGTTGGCTTTTTTTTCATCGGTGTCTGCGAAAGGCGTGGAGTGAAACAGGCAAAAGCCAGCCAGCCTTTCAGGGAATGACCGGGCAAAAGCCAGGGTGACATAGCCGCCCATGGAATGACCCAGGAGGCAGCAGGTTTTTTCCGAAAGCGCATCGAGCACTGCCAGTACCGATTCGGCCATGATCTCCATGGTATGAACGGGGGCTGCCATGCCCGACCCGCCATGGCCCGGAAGATCGATCCTGATGACCCTGAAATGATCCAGCAAGGCGGGTACGAATGGGTCCCATATTTTCAGTGATTCCAGGTATCCGTGAACCAGTACCAGGGGGATGCCCTGGCCTTCGGAAACGGCACTAAGGGTGGTGTTACGAAAGGGAATGCGATGCTCCATATATTGGGTTTTATTATTTGAGGATACCGATTGTTTGATTTACGTTTTACGAAATTGCTGCCGCTCCCACTTGTAACCTGTAACCTTTAACCAGTAGCCTGTAATCGGTAATTGGTAATTGGTAACTGGTAATTGGTAACTGGTAATTGGTAACCTGTAACCATTAACCAGCACCCAGCTAAATTAACAAAAATCGACCGATTAATTTATAATCCTTCTAAATTACAGGTTCATGCCAAATGGCATTTTATAATTCATGTTTCCGGGAATATATTTGTATACTGCAGGGATTATGCAATATAGTATATTCTAATCTACCATCCTATGAGCAATATTTTCACATCCTCCATTGGAAAGAAGCTGATCATGTCGCTGGCAGGCCTTTTTTTAATCGTCTTCCTGGTCGTACATCTGAGCATCAATTTGTCCCTGATTTTTTCAGGTTCACGCGAAGTATTTAACAAGGCAGCTCATTTCATGTCTTCCAATGTGCTGATCAAGATCATCGAGATTGTGCTTTTTGGCGGCATCCTGTTGCATATGTTCTATGGGATCTACCTGCAGATAAAGAACTGGATTGCGAGAGGCAGGGGATACCGCATCGAAAATTTTTCGCAGACTTCGTTCTTTTCGAAATTCATGATTCATACGGCTGTCATCATAGGGATTTTCCTGGTGATCCATTTGCTTGATTTTTATTTCAAATCGAAGTTCTTCGGTGAGGTACCCGAGGTTTTTTACGGTGGAAAGACCTATCATGACCTCGGAATACTGGTCATCGAAAAGTTCAAGATACCGGGATACGTGATTTTTTATATCATCTGCTTTCTGTTCCTGGCCTTTCACCTTTTTCATGGCTTCTGGTCGGCTTTTCAGACCCTGGGACTGGATCACAAGGTTTACACGCCGGTGATCAGGTGGATCGGTTTCCTCTATACCCTCCTTATTACGGCCGGATTCACCCTGATACCGCTTTATGTTTATTTTAAAATGTGAGAATAAGAAAACAAGCTGTCATGACTACACTCCATGCAAGAATACCGGAAGGCCCGCTGGCCGAAAAATGGACCCGCTTCAGGGCAACCCAGAAGCTGGTCAATCCCGCCAACAAGCGTAAGCTGGATATCATCGTGGTAGGAACCGGACTGGCAGGGGCTTCAGCGGCGGCAAGCCTGGGCGAGCTGGGTTTCAATGTCAAGGTCTTTTGCTATCAGGACAGTCCCCGGCGTGCCCACAGTATAGCGGCACAGGGAGGTATCAACGCCGCCAAGAATTATCCCAATGACGGCGACAGTGTGTACCGGCTGTTTTATGATACCATAAAAGGGGGTGACTATCGGTCGCGCGAGGCCAATGTTTACCGGCTGGCGGAAGTGAGCGGGTTCATCATTGATCAATGCGTGGCCCAGGGAGTTCCTTTTGCCCGTGAATACGGGGGACTGCTGGATAACAGATCTTTTGGCGGAGCACAGGTCTCCCGGACCTTCTATGCACGGGGACAGACCGGACAGCAATTGCTGCTGGGGGCCTATGGTGCGATGATGCGCCAGGTAAAAGCGCGAACCGTTACCCTTTATCCAAGGACGGAAATGCTCGACCTGGTGATCATCGATGGAAAGGCACGGGGCATTATCACCCGGAACCTGGTCAACGGCCATATCGAAAGACATTTTGGCCATGCTGTAGTGCTGGCCACCGGCGGATACGGAAGAGCCTTCTTCCTGTCGACCATGGCGATGGGTGCAAACGGCAGTGCCGTCTGGCAGGCCTACAGGAAGGGCGCATGTTTCGCGAATCCTTCTTTTGTACAGATCCATCCCACCTGCATCCCGGTTCACGGCAGCTATCAGTCGAAACTCACGCTGATGAGTGAAAGCCTCAGAAACGACGGCCGCATATGGGTGCCGAAGACAAGGGAAGATGCCGAGGCGTTGCGCAAAAAGACCATAAAGCCCTCTGACCTGGCTGAGGACAGCCGTGATTATTACCTCGAAAGAAGGTATCCGGCTTTCGGGAACCTGGTGCCGCGCGATGTTGCTTCACGGGCTGCCAAGGAACGATGTGATGCAGGCTATGGCGTGGGATCAGGATTGGCCGTCTATCTCGATTTTGCCGACGCTATCAAAAGACTGGGCAAGCCTGTCATCGAGGAACGCTATGGCAACCTGTTCCAGATGTATGAGAAAATAGTGGATGAAGATCCCTACCGGGTTCCCATGATGATTTATCCCGCCATTCATTACTGCATGGGAGGATTATGGGTTGATTATCACCTGATGACGACAATCAGCGGACTTTTTGCCATCGGCGAATGCAATTTTTCGGATCACGGGGCTAACCGTTTGGGAGCCTCTGCCCTGATGCAGGGACTGGCAGACGGGTATTTTATCCTGCCTTACACCCTGCAGCATTACCTTGCAGATGAGATTCTCACCCCCAGGATGCCCTTAACCCTGCCTGAATTTGAACAGGCAGAATCAGACGTTCGCGAAAGAATCCACAGGCTCTTTAACGTCAGGGGAAAGCAATCCGTTGATGCCATTCATCGAAAATTCGGATTGAGGCTTTGGGAAATGGTGGGGATGGGCCGCAACAAGTCAGGTCTTGAAAATGCCATTAAGGAATTTGCCGTCCTTAAGGATGAGTTCTGGCAGGATGTGAGGGTACCGGGATCTTATGATGATTTCAATCCCGAGCTTGAGAAAGCCGGCAAGGTCGCCGATTTCCTTGAAATGGGAGAACTGATGGCCAGGGATGCCTTACAGCGGGAGGAGTCCTGTGGCGGACATTTCAGGGAGGAATTTCAAACGGAGGAGGGCGAGGCCAGGCGCAACGATGAAGATTTTATGTTTGTCGCCGCATGGGAATGCAAAGGACCCGACAAGGTACCCGAAATGCACAAAGAGATGCTGGCATATGAGAACATAAAGGTGCAGACAAGAAATTACAAGAGCTGATTATATAATACAAACTTATTGGTATGGATTTTACGTTGAAAATCTGGAGGCAGGAAAATGCCAGGGCAAAGGGCAGGTTCGTCGTATACCCTGTCACCGGGATATCTCCTGACTGTTCCTTCCTGGAAATGCTGGATATCCTGAATCAGCAACTGATCGACAAGCTGGAGAAACCGGTTTGCTTTGACCATGATTGCCGCGAAGGGATTTGCGGTACCTGCGGGCTGTACATCAATGGACGACCCCACGGGCAGGACAAGGGAATAACAACCTGCCAGCTTCATATGCGGCGTTTCAGCAACGGCGACACGATCACTGTTGAACCCTGGAGAGCCAGACCGTTTCCGGTTATCAAAGACCTGGTTGTCGACCGCAGCGCTTTTGACAAGATCATTGCCGCCGGCGGATACATTTCGGTAAGTACGGGAGGCCAGCCCGATGCCAATGCCATTGCTGTCCCGAAGGAAGATGCCGAGACAGCCATGGATGCTGCAGCCTGTATCGGATGCGGGGCATGCGTTGCAACCTGCAAGAATGCTTCCGCCATGCTGTTTGTGGCTGCAAAAGTCTCACAATTTGCCAAATTGCCGCAAGGCAGGATCGAAGCAAAGGAAAGGGTAAAAATGATGGTGGCCAAAATGGATGAACTTGGTTTTGGTTCCTGCACCAATACGGGAGCCTGTGAAGCCGAATGCCCGAAAAATATATCCATCTCCCATATTGCGAGGCTTAACCGGGAGTATTACACCGCCAGGCTTCTTTAGCGAAAGCAGTTTACAGCGTTACCATGTTGATATCCATACCGGACTCTGCCATGAAATCCTCGATTTCCTCAACCATATCCGGATCTTTTGTGTCATAGTGCCAATATACCTCAACCTGACCTCCGCCTGCCCGGTATTTTTTGAATATATCGAGGATGTCCAGGATCAGCCTTGATGAGTTCGTATTGAAATAAGTGAGCTTGAAATGCATCACCAGCGGCTTGTTTTGACGCATATAATCATGGATCCACCGGATCAGCGGTTCATAGAACTTATAGGTTTCTTCCATATACGACTCGCCCCTGATTTCGCATACCCCGGTTTCAGCATTGAAATTCACCGCAGGGAAATAAGGCGATCCTTTGACTTCATTAATGACCAGACTTTCCATGGTTGTATTGCGCAATAATTATGATTTAACAACTTTGGTTGAGATCGTAAAGAATGATTGGGAACGATTGACGGGCTCGATGCTGAAAATCAGCTTGTTTCCGCTGGTTAAACTGGTCTGAATCAGACCGATATGTGCACCAACGTCCCGCACCATGGCCTGTGCTCTGGTTTTTCTCTTAAGATCACGCAGTTCCTCTTCGTTCAGCATATTGATTTCATTGCAATACTGCGTCAGCTTGGGAGCATCGCTTTTCTGTATCCGGTTCCCGGTCGTGATCTGGAACGAATCGTTAAACTCCTGCAGGGTAAACCAACCAACGCCGCAATTGACGCCATTCTTAACTTCCTTGGTTTCGGCAGAATAATAGGAAACATTCTGGGTCAGCTCAATATAGATCTTAAAAAGTTTGACCAGGACTTTGGTATCATAATCAATAAAGGATTTGATATAGTTACCGAGAAAGGAAACCAGATTGACTGTTATAGGGCCCTGGTAAGTCAGCAGGCAATTTTGCTGGTATTCTTCTTTAATGGCTGGCATAGTATTTTGTTTATGTAATTTTTATTCCCATCAATGTAATGTCATCCCGTTGTTCTTCCTGCTGGCGGAATCTTTCGATTTCCTGCCGGATGGAATATTCCTGTTCTTCCATAGCATACCTGGAATATTTGAAAAGCACTTCCTCCAGCCGGTTTGAGCCGAAACGGCTCCGGTCAGGACCGTTCTGGTCAATGATCCCGTCGGTTGCAAGATACAACAGGTCACCCTGAGTGAGTTTCATCTCGTGATTTTTAAACTGCACCCGGGTTTTACTGTCCCCGGCTCCTCCTATGGAGATTCTGTCTCCCTTCAGCTTAATGATCTCCTTTCTTTCCTTTTTGACGACATGTATGTTTCTTTTTGCTCCCGCAAAAGAGAGACTGACTTCTCCGTTACCTTCCTTCAGGAAGCGGCAGAGTGAAATATCCATGCCATCATTGTTGTCGGTCTGTTCCTGTCTTAAAACAGAGCGAACCTGCGTGTTCAGGAGCTCCAGGATTTCACCCGGATTGTTCACCCTGCTCTCGTTTACAATTTCGTTCAGCAGGCGGTTGCCGATCATCGACATGAAGGCACCCGGAACACCGTGTCCGGTGCAGTCAACAACAGCCAGAAACAGACTTTTGTTCCCGTCTGTTTTGGCATGCGATTCGGAGAACCAGTAGAAATCACCCGATACAATGTCTTTTGGCTGATAGATTATAAAAATATCGAAGTATTTTTTAATGACGGAGAGGTCGGGAAGAATAGCCTGCTGTATGGTTTTGGCATACCGAATGCTGGCCGTGATATTTTTATGCTGGACTTCCAGCAGATTCTTTTGTTCGTTTATTTTTCTTTTTGACCGGATATTGATAGGAGTTTTGATTTTTTGAATAGCCATAGC
>CAYMJH010000055.1:0-17169 GCA_964390385.1 uncultured Bacteroidales bacterium
GGGTAAAATTATTATCTTTATTTGTAATAGAATTTAGAAGTTAGAATTTAGAAGTTAGAATTTAGAAGTTAGAAGTTAGAAGTTAGAAGTTAGAATATAAACAAATCACTGTGCTCCCTATGGAGGCTATAAATTTACCAACATATTTTTTCAGGATAAAGGAAGAAAAAGGGAAAAAATATGTTTTTGATGAAGTTCGCCGCAGGTTTGTTGCCCTGACGCCTGAAGAATGGGTGAGGCAGCATATGATAAAATTTCTGAATCTTGACCGGGATTATCCCCTTTCCCTGTTCTCCATCGAAAAGAAACATGTTCACAACCGGATGGTGCGCCGGTGTGATTTTGTTGTTTATGACAGGGCAGGCAGACCCCTGATGATAGTAGAATGCAAGGCACCTGCAGTGGATATCAGTCAGCAGGTATTTGACCAGGCAAGCCGTTACAACCAGCAATATAAAGCCCCCTACCTGTTGATCACCAATGGCAGCAAGCACTTCTGCTGCAAGGTCAATTTAAAAAACAGCGGATTTGAATTCCTGGCCGATATTCCTTTTTTTAATGTAATAACCCATTAATTCCCAAAGAATAATCCGGTCAGCCGCTTCCCGGTTGACTTCGTTTCTTCGTGTTCGTATCCGTAACCATAAGCATAACCATATCCGTAGCCATAGCCATTCCTGCCGAACCTGACATCATTCATCAGCAGATTGATATTCCCGATCTTTCGCCGGGTCAGATCATCCATAATATTGGCAAACAGATCTTTGGGAGTGAAATTATGACGCAGGACCAGCAATCTGACATTGACGAACTTCAGCAGCAGCAGGGCGTCGGAAACCATTCCTATGGGAGGGGAATCAATGATTACGATGTCATAGGACTGTTTCAACCACGCAAGCAGTTCTGCTGTCTGTGCGGATGAAATCAATTCAGTGGGATTGGGAGGGGTGGGTCCGGAAGGGATTATATCAAGGTTGTCAATTCCTGATGGGAAAATGATAGCCTCCCTGTCAGCACGGCGGCTCAGAAACATACTTAATCCCTGATCAGCCTCAATATTCAGGTATTGATTGATTTTTGATTTGCGGAGATCAAAATCAATAATGACAACTTTTTTCTGATTCTGCGCGAAAACGGTGCCCAGATTTACCGCAGTAAAGCTTTTTCCCTCGCCGGTTATAACCGATGTGATCAGGATCACATTTTTTTCTGATTCATCCGCGATAAACTGAAAATTAGTGCGCAATGAGCGGAATGATTCTGCTATCAGGGATTTGGGATAATCCTTTACCACTGTGCTGGTTTTATATTTATTGTGGATGATATGTCCCAGTAACGGTATATCGGTTATTCCCCGGATGTCTTTTTTGTTATCAATTTTGTTTCTGAAAAGATCTTTCAGGTATAGGAAAAATGCCGGTACAATCAGCCCGATTAAAAGAGCGATGATATAATTCATTTTTGCATTCGGACTTAACAGCTGATAGTCGTCGTAGGAGGCAGGATCAAGGATTTCGTCGGACGGAAGGTTGGACGCTTTTGAGATCTGCACCTCCGACCGTTTTGTAAGCAGGTAGGTGTATATGGCATCATTGAACTTGAATTTACGTTCAATGACGAAATATTCCCGCTGGTCTTTCGGGAATTTGTTGATTGTCCCTTCCAGATTGGCTATTCTGCTTTCTGTTTCCTGAAGCGATATGGCTGAGGATTTTATAATATTATTAACGTTTTCCAGCAGTTTGGCCCGTATATCCGCTATTTTTGATTCCAGGGAATTCAGATAGGGATTATCCCTTATGGAATTATAGGACATTTCAGTCCGTTCGGATGACAGTTTTGACAATTCCATAATCAGACTGTTCAACAAAGGATCACTGATATCCATGGTGGATGGAGCAATCAACTCATCCATACGGATATTCTTTTCCAGATAATCCTTGAGATAGTGATAATACTTTGATTTTATCACGAGCTGAGCCTTTTGGTTCTGCAGGTTCTCCATCTGTTCATAAACCTGCTGCGCCTGAAAATCGAGGTTCATCAATTTTTTGGAGGTTTTAAAATCCTGGAGCCTTTCTTCCGAGAACCGAAGGGAGTCAGATATTTCTTCCAGCTGACCATCAATAAAAGCGAGTGTTCGTGTAGCGATAATATCATCCTTTTCGATACTCTTTTGCAGGTATAGGGTTGCAAGCTTATTCAGATAATCAACCCCCTGCCCGACATTGGAGCATTTTACCGATAATTCAAGTATGGATGAGCTTTTCGATGAAGCGACATCGGTGGAATTTCTGAAATGGGTTACCAGTTGGCCCTGACTGTTGAACCGAAAGGAATATTTTTTATGTTCCCTTATGCGGGACAGCTGGTTGAAATTGGGCATGATGAGGAATCTGCAATATTGGTTTCCGGCCATTTGCCCGAATGAAAGAGTATCCCAGAACTGAAAATAGGGTAAAACCGTAGGATTAAGGCTGTTGCTGTAATCGTACAATAACGCATTCCTGGCTTCCGATTTCACTTCCATAAGGGTATCGGAAAGGAACATCAACTGAAAGGATACGTTAACGGGCTGATTGAATAATGTATCAGGCTGAATGGTAAAAGGACTTTGTGTATATAAAGAGGTGGCTATGAATCGTTCTTCCCTGTAATAGGATACCAGGAAATTCAGATCTTTAACAGCCTTTTCAGTCAGCTGCTTTGATTTGAGAATGCCAATTTCATTTTCCAGCTTGTATGGATTGCCGTATAACGAGGATCCGACGAAATGCTGGGGATCCAGCGGGTTCTCCTCATCACGGATCAGGATCCAGGTTTTGACTTTGTAAACCGGTGATGTGAATTTATTGACAGTAAAGGCTATGGTAAGGGCAATTACCGGGATTATGATGAAATAGGGCCAATGATGGAAGCATTTGATAACAAAGGATTTGATATCAATAGTTTCTTCTTCATCGAACGGATAAAACCTGTCCTCCATCGCAATCGTCTTTTATTCATCCGGCAGTCGCCTGACATGAAAATCATGTCGGTATCCAGCTATTCGCCAAAAACACTATACACAAGGGTGGCTGTTGAAATAAGAACCAATAAAAGCTCGTAAGGAAAACGTGTGTATGCCACTGACTTTGCATTAAGGGGTTCCACATACAGGACGTCATTGGGCTGCAGGTAAAAATACGGTGATTCCAGCACCTTGTTATCCGTAAGGTCCAGTTCAATGAGATTGGAACCCGTGGCTGTCTGCCTCATGAGTTTAACCTTTTTGGGATTGCCGAAATCCTTAAATCCTCCTGCATGACCAATGGCCTGGAAGAGGTTTACCTGGTCACGGTAAATGGTGAAGCTTCCCGGATTATTAACTTCACCGATCACCGATACTTCAAAGTTCACCAGCTTGACCACCACGGTTGATTCTTTGAAATATTCATTGAGCGTCTTTTGCAGCAGCTCTTTTACCTCGATCACGGTTAATCCCTTCACATAGATCTTTTCAATAAATGAAAAGTTTATGAATCCAAATTCATCCACTGCATATGATTTCAGATAAAGATAGGTGGGATTCATAAGGTCGGGAAAATCGGTCTGGAAAAATTTACTGGTTTTAACATCTGCGCTGTAAACCTCGATATACAAATGGTCTCCTGTTTGCAGGCGATAGGTGGTTGCTTTGGTATTGGCGAAATCCGTAGCGGGGATTTTGGCCGTTTTTTCCTGAATCAGTTTAACCTTGTTTTGTGAAATGCAGGATGAAAATAAAATGCTCAGTACAAGCAGTATTTTCAGGGTAGTTTTTAAGGTTCGACAAACAAGCATTTTCATAGCCTTTTTATTTTAAGTTTACACAGTATGGTATCTAAGGATTATGGTTACGAAGCACCTCATAAAGCGATATTCTCCGGGCCCTTTGATAAGGAATAACAAAGGCCTTGTTCACCCCACAGCGGGCTTTGATTTCTTTTGCCTGTGCATAGGAGTTACCTGCTTTTATCCGGTATTTATACCAACCGTCTTCAATGATCAGGGCAATGGGATCAGGCCCCGCATATAGCTGTGAAAAATCCTCCTCAGCAATCGGCAACCTCGAAGCAGCCAGCTGCACATGATATTCGACTTCCTGAAGATTCCTGCGGCCTGCACTTTTTATGGTTTTCTCGAGATTCCGGTTTTTGACCACCGCCTGGTAGAGGTCTGTCTTATTTCCGTCCTCATAGGCCGAAATAAAGGCATGTTTAACAGGAATATCCTTAAGGATAGCCAGGGCATCTGAAAACAGACGAACCCCGATAAGCTGGTATTTGTACCAGCCTTCTTCCTCAATCACCTCAACAGCATAATGCCCGGTATAAATCCTGGCCAGTTGTTCTCTTGTCAGCTGGTTCCTTGCAGCCGCAACCTGGATCCTGAAAACAAGGCCGGCCGGCATATTCCCCTTGCCAATAGCGGTTGCCGGAGCCATCACGGTTTCGGGTCCCTCCGTCAGTCCCGGCAGAAAAGGCTGACCTTTGCGGTAGGCTACAATGAAAGCATTCTTAACATTGCATGATTTTCTGAACTTATTGGCATCGGCATAAGTGGAAAAATCACCAACAGAGTATTTATACCAACCGTCTTCTTCCAGCATTTCAACCGATTTATTACCCATATAAATGTTTTGAAGGGCCCGCTGGCTCAGTTCGGTTTTATTGGCAGCAATCTGCACCCTGTAGATTACATCGGCATCCCCGGGAACCTGCTGTGCCTGTCTTTCATTTTCGATGACGGCAATCAGCTGCTCCTCGCGAACCGGTTCAGTGATCTTTTCAGGTCCGGTTGCATCCGGGACAACATCTTTTTCCGTTTCAGCCAAAACAGGCTTCTCTTGTGCAGGGACCTCCGGTATCGGCCTGTCGAGGTAGGCATACCAGGTTTGAAGAATCTGATCCCTGTCAAAGGAACTGAGATTGGCAAATCCGCTGGTGGAAACCGAATCTTCCGGCCTGCCCTGAGAAGCGACATAACGGTTATATAATTCAATCATCGGTCTGCTGATAATCACCTGGCCGGAAAAAATTGTGTCATGCCGGGGTTCCCCAATGGAATAATCCGGTGTTTCAGGCTGCATTGCCTCGGGCTGATCGGAAACTTCCGTCTGGTAAGGCACTTCGGTCGGTGTTGGTTGGGGTGGTTCGGCAATAACCGGCTGATACGTTTCTTCTGCCGGCACCGGCTGAGCCTGTGTGTCGACAACAGGCAGTACTTCTCCTTCAGGCTGAGTTATTGCTGCAGGTGCAACGGTTTCTGCCTGTGCGGGTTCATCAAGATCTTCCGTGGCCAGAACCTCTTCTTCGGGAGTCTCTGAAATGTCAATATTGTAATACTGCCCCAGTACCGTTATTTGCCTGTCGATAGCCTGCTTCTCGAGTGCATTCGCCTTACTGAACTTTTCAACTTTCTCGTTCCCGTCCGGCATCTTGGCTGCCTCATTGCGTAAAGTCAGGGCCTGGTAATAAAAATCGTTTGATTGTTCTTCGAGCAGTCTTGATTTGACCAAATCGGCTTCATTTCCCTTATATCCTGACCAGAATCTTTCAATATAAGTCTTATACAGGCCGTATTTAATTTCACTGCCTTTCTGATAAAGAGTGGAAGCCTCGATTATTTTCTGCCTGGCCTGTCCTTCGAGTTGCTTTACTTTTTTCCCTCTGGCTTTTTCATCCAGTTCAACATCCCCCTGAACGGCAAATGTTTCCAGGTACAACTGGTTGGCCGATTCGATGAGCCGATCGGCATCATCAATGTACTGGTCAGCTTTTTCAATCTTTTTTATATCAGAAGACGCAAGGATAACCTTTATCTTTTCTTCAGGTTGTGCATAACCTTTTCCGGATAACAGTAACAGTAAAGTAACGATCATCCGGAAGAACCTGAATAACTTGTTGTGCCTTCTAACAGATTTCAATTAGATGGTTTTTGGTCTTGGGTGAAATAAAAATATGAAAAAAAAATTAACCTTTAGGGATTTCATCTTCTTTTTTATAAAGAATTATTTGATAACTAACGGTTTATAGCCTCAATATGTGAGGGCCGGTTCTGGTATAATATTGCATATCAATAGGTTACTTGCAATAAAGATTGCGGGTCAGGGTTGGCCATGGTGAACCGTTACGGAAAAATGATCACAAGTCGGCAAGGATCAGGACAAGGGTTTCAGGTATAATTGTAAAAGGCTGAATTGATAAGCTGAAGGATGTATTCATTCTTATAGCCCGTGGTGGTTTTGAGCCAGTCTTTTTTCTCCCCGCTGATAAAAAAGCCGTTCCTGGTGAAGAGGCCGATGCTCTCGTGGTTGTCCGTTGCAATGTTGCAGTAAAGCTGATGCAGTTGCAGGGTATGAAAGGCATAACGGATAAACTGCGACAAGGCTTCTGAAGCATAGCCTTTTTTGCGATCTGTTTTCTCTCCGATCAGGATACCCACGCCGGCCCGGTTATGAAAAGGATCAAAGTCGAAAAGATCGATGGCTCCTACGGGACGGGCTTTTTTGCGGGCGGATTCCTTAACGTCGATCATCATTCTCAGTTGTTTGACCTGGTAAATATCAAGATGGGCATTTTCGATATATTTCTCCAGTGTGTATCTTGAATAGGGAGTGAAGGTGTTGCTGACACGCCAGATCTCCGTGTCATTCTCCCACCGGAACAAGACATCCAGGTCTTCAGGCTCCAATGCCCTGAGCATTACGATGGGAGCCATATGCTTAACTTCTGTCACGGGTTATTTGAATAAAGGCATGGATGATGGCCATATTGATCCGGCATGGGGTCAGGGATGCGGCACGGACGATAAGATCTCGATTTTATAGAGATCGGGACCGTTGTTGCCGTCGGGACCGGTTTTTGAAAGATAGATAATGCTTCCACCCCGGGTAACCACCATATTGTTATTATTCCCCGTATTATTGACAGGATATCCGACGTTAACCGGTGCCGACCATTTTTTCCCGTCCCTGGGGGCATAAAAAAGGTCAAATCCTCCCATGCTGTAATGACCTTTTGAGCTAAAATACAGGGTTTTGTCGTAGTTGACCAGGCAGGGGCTGTCTTCATCAAATACGGTATTGATGCTCTTGCCTGCATTTTTTGCCTTTCCCCATTGATTTTCACCGGTTCTTTTCGCGGTAAAAATATCCAGTCCGCCTTTCCCGCTGCCCCGGTCACTTGAAAAATAAAGCATCTGACCGTCTTCCGTGAGCCATGCGGCTGACTCGTTGGCGCCTGAATTAACGCCGCCTCCCAGTTTTTCCGCCCGGGTCCATGTATTGTTACGGTAAAAGCTTACATACAGGTCGCCGCCTCCGGATGATGTTTTGACCAGGTATAGTTCTTTGCCGTCAGCTGAAAGGCAGGCCGGATAGAAATCACCGTCAGAGCCGACCAGGGGATTAAGGTTCAGGGGCTCGCTCCACCGGTCATCTTCTAAGCGGCAGAGCAGGATGGCATCGTAGAATTTAAGCTTCCGTATAAAAACAATGGTTTTCTGGTCGCCTGAGATGACAGGATGCAATTCCGAGGCTTCGGAATTCACCGGCCCGGGCAACAGGATTTCGGTGAGGCTGACCGGGCTGTCCTGGATGATCTTGGCGCGCTCGCAGGTTTTGACCTCATTCTCCACGATGTTCTCGTTGTAGTTGCCGTAGAACCAGGGTGAGTTGATGAACGTTTGGTAAGCGGTCAGCGCCTTGTCCAGCTGGTTATCGAACCTGTAGGCATTGCCGAGATAAAAGTAGGCATGCAGGGGTGCGTTTTTTTCTTCAAAGGCTTTCGGCCTGTACTTATTCTTTTCAACGGTTTTTGTCACGGCTTTCTCGAGGTAAGGGACGGCCAGAGATTCCGATCCCGGGATATTGAGATAGCAGGATCCCAGCTTAAAGTTGAAATTGGCATTGTCGGGGTATTGTTGCAGCACTTTCCTGTAATAATAGGCTGCCTCTTCGAATTCATCCCGGTTGAAAAAATATTCAGCCTCGTCAAAGTATTCGATGAATTCTTCCCTGGATTGAGCGGCGGCTGAAGCCAGAAAACAGACACATGAAGCCAGCATCAGAATTTTTCGCATATCATTTGGTTTTGAGGCATTTCAAATTTAGCAATAAAATGGACAAACTCAAATGAACAGGCGAATCAAAATCGGCTATCAGTTCCCTTTATACCTGAGGTTTTCAGGTATGACAGGCCGCCTGATCAGCAAATGGCCGGCATCTGTCGCGATGATCTCAAATTCCACCCTGCGGTTCAGTCTCCGGCCTTCGGGATTATCGGTGCCGTCGGGGTTGGTATTGATAGCGGCAAAATGGGTCTCTCCCAATCCTGTGGCCGACATGCGGCCGGCTTCAATGCCCAGGCTGACAAGAAATTTCATGGCAGAAACGGCTCTTTTTTCTGAAAGCGTCAGGTTATAGGGTGCAGGACCTATGGGATCGGCGTATCCCAGCAGCTTCAGCTGTGAGCCCGGGATTTCCTGCAGCAATGCTGCCACTTTTTTAAGCTCATTTTTACCGGTTTCAGACAATTGAGAATTGTCAAAGGCAAAGTATACCGGGTTAAGGGTCACTTCTTTTACGGTTGCTTCAGGGACAACCGCCGGTTCCTGCTTTCCGGGGGCCTGTATGGTTTCAGCTTCAGCTTCAGCTTCTTCAACCGGCAGGGGTTTTTCAACAGGCTTTTCTGCAACGGTTTCAGCCTGAACTGGTTCGGCTGTTTCAGTCGGTTTTTCCGCGGCTTCAGTCGGTTCAGTTTCTTTTTCCGTCACGGCAACCAGATCTTTTACCGTAACCTTTTCCCCTGCCCTGATATAATCGGCAAGTACCTCGTTAAAAGGCTTATCGTCAAAAGGCTGCAGGGCATAGATATCCTCCTTGCCCAGGCCTTCCTTCTCAAACAGGGAAACATAGCCGATCGTGCCGTTTAGCCAGGGATAATAGAAAAGATCGTCGTCTGTTGTATTAACGGGGTATTTCAGGTTCTCGGGAACTGACCAGGTACCGGAAGCATTCAGCCGTGAACGATGAATATCATAGCCGCCCATGGTAACATGTCCCTGGGAGCTGAAATACAACAGGCTGTCATTTTCGGTTATGAAAGGCGTGTCTTCATTCAGTAAGGTGTTGATCTCGTTGCCCAGGGGAACGGGTTCGCTCCAAAGGCCCAGATCATTCTTCGTGGTTTTGAATATATCCATGGATCCCGGCCCTCCTTTCCGGTTACTGGTGAAGTAAAGGGTTTTTCCGTCCCTGGATACGGAAGCATGGGATTCCCAGTACTTGGTATTGATATTGCCCCCGACAGGGACAGATTTTGTCCACATGTCGTTTTCAAAGCGGCTTACCATTATATCGCTGTCGAAGGTGCCTTCCCGGGTGAGGTATAGGGTTGTACCGTCGTAAGAGAGAGAACTGACATATTGATCACCATCCGATTGAATCTGGGGCGTAATGTTGATGGGCTCGGTCCAACTGCCTTGTTCAAAGGTAGAAAAGTAGACCGCATCATAAAACGGCAATTCGTTCATATAGGCCAGTTTTTTGCCATTGCCCGACAATACGGCTTTAAAATTGGATGAACTGGTATTAATGGGTGTTCCGAGATTAGTTCTGCGGATCGAAACCGGGTCGCTCATGAATTTTATGGCCGTCTGGCAGGCTTCAATCTGCTGGTCGGCATATTTGATCTCATCCGAAGACCGGGTCAGTGATTTGTAGTGGTTGTAGGTTTCTATCGCTTTGTCAAGCTGGTTGTTGATCCGGTATGCGTTGCCCAGGAAAAGCCACGCGTCAACCGGTGAACGGGTTTCTTTAAAGGCCCCGTTCCTGTATTTGCGTGAAGTATTGGTAACGGCCCGGTTCAGATAGGCTATGGATTTATCTTTCTGGCCGGCGATGTTCAGATAACAAATCCCTATACGGTAATTGATGTTGGCATTTTCTGCATACCCGTTATTATAGAGTTCCATGTAATCGTAAAGCGCATCATTATATTCCTCTTGTGCAAAAAAGAATTCAGCATCCAGAAAATACTCTTTAAGTTCAGCTTTACCCATTGTCTGACCGGTTAACCGAAGCAGGGGCGATAAGATCAAGGCAAACAGTATAAGTTTTTTCATGGAACAGGTTTTTATCTAAACAAATTTAACAATTAAAATAATGCATTGCTAATAATTGTATTTCAATTATAAAGTAACCCTTCACCAGCAGGGACATATAGATCGGTGCAAAAGCCCTGACGTTCCTATTCACTTGGAAGGAGTAATGGCAAGGCGTCTTTTTTTATGATCACCCAGTTGCCCGGAAGCAGGGTAATTTGCAGTTCCACCCTCCTGTTGTACTTCCTGCCTTCGGGATTGTCAGTTCCGTCGGCATTGGAGTTCTGGGCCACCGGCATGGCCTCGCCCAGCCCCCTGATTTCAAACCTTGAAGGATTGATCTCCCTGCTTTTTATGTAGTCGGCTACCGCCATGGCACGCCGGTGCGACAACTTCATATTGTATTCCTCGTCTCCCACAGCATCGGCGAAACCTGTAATGAGCAGCCTGGTATCGGGAAAACGTTTCATCAGGTCTGCCACGGTATTCAGAAAAGCCGCAGAGGGAGCGGTGATAAAGCTTCTGTCAAAGCTGAACAGGATGTTTTCCATCAGGAATGTATCGGCCGGAACTCCTTTCGCGGCATCGGCGGGAGATCTTTCAGCGATTGTGATACGTGAACGGAAGACAAGCTGGTCCTGCGGAAAGTTGGCAGGTATATTGAAGTCCTTTGAATCGAGTGTTATTCCTTCAGGGTTTGTAAAGGTAATTTTGTAATTCCCCTGGGGTAGTTTTTGAATGAATTTTCCCTCTTTATCGAGTTGCTGAATGGCCAGGGTGTCCTTAAGGTCTTTTTCAATGAAGGTTACCCTGATCTCGTCGGATTGGGTTTTTTGCTCCTGTTCCAGCTCAATGCTCCCGTTCAGGGTATACCGTGCCGGATTTGCATATTGCATCAGCACAAACCTGCAGATATCAGATTGCCGGGTTTCGTTATTCGTCACCGGCATATAAGCAATTGAGCCTGTGTCAACGGGGAAACAAAACCAATCGTCATCAGGTGTGTTGAGCGGAAAACCTATGTTGGCAGGAGAAAGCCAGTTGCCATGCCTCTTTTCACTGTAAAAAACGTCGAATCCCCCCATATTGTAATGCCCCTGGGAGCTGAAGAACAGTTTTTGTCCGTCGGAGGTAAGAAAGGGTGTCTCTTCGTCAAACAGGGTATTGACAACAGGGCCAAGGTTTACAGCTGGACCCCATCCGCCGGGTCCCTTTTCAGCGGTGTAAATATCAAGTCCGCCAAAACCTCCTTTGCGGTCACTGGTAAAATACAGGGTTTTCCCGTCAGGCGAGAGGCTGGCATGGCTTTCGTTATAGATGGTGTTAACGGCGCCGTTGAGTTTTGCCACCGGGGTCCACCTGCCGTCGATGAATTCACTTGAGTAGATCTCCCCGCTGTTATAAGGATCGTAGGCTGTCAGCAACAGTGTTTTACCGTCAGCAGAGACGCCAGTTAGGATATGGTCGCCGTCGGATTTGATCAACGGTGTAAGGTTCACCGGTTCCTGCCACCCGGCCTCCGTTCTGTCCGATCTCATCAAGGCATCATAGAACTTGAGCTGTTTCATGTAAAAAACCGTTTTCTCATGCGTCAACGGCAAAGCATTTGAACTGGAATACAAGTTATTGACTGGTTCCGGTAAAAAGGACCACTGCGTGACAGCGGGCGACTGGATCAATGCTTCGGCGTTATGGCAACGGTTGATGTGGTATTCCAGCAATATCCGTGTCTGATGATCCGCCGTATCTAACAGGCTCAGCATGGACATAAAGGTCTGCCTGGCCCTGTCAAAATCATATGCCAGGCGGTAAGCCACGCCCAGGTAAAGGTAAGCTGCCAGGGGAGCATATTCATCCGTGAGCTCTTTGCCCGAAAACAATGATGATGTCTTTGATATGGCTTTCTCAAGATAGGGTATTGATTTGTCCTTATGGCCGGGGAGGTTAAGGTAGCACTCCCCGATTTTAAAGTTGAGATTGGCCGACCGGTATCCTTTTTCATAAAGGAGTTTATACAGGGGCAGGGCTTCACTGTATTCCCCGGCAAGGATATATTCCTCAGCCTCGGCATATGTATCCTCAGGAGTGGGGACTATTTTCTGGGCATTGACCGACAGAAAAAACACTACGAAAACCGGCAGGACTTTTATTTTGAATGGCAATGCAAGGGTCATGACAATCGTTAGGGTTGTTCTTTTTTGGATTTATTCCGAAGCACGAGGAAGAGGATGACGAGGAGGATAACGATGCCGTTCACAAGGATCAGGTTCCTGGCCAGTCCCGGCTTGCTGAAGAACTGGATCAGTCCATTGCCGCCTTTCGTTTCATCCGGGCCGGTACCTTTTTCGAGCACCACCTTAAGCAACAGGTTAAGGATGTCGCGTTCGGAATACCCATGCTCGTCTGAGATGCTGATCAGATATTGGATAACTTCCAGCGGTGTTGAATACAGGTCGGCGTTCATCAGGTCAAGAGCATCCAGTATACCCTGGCCGGCAAAATGCCTGAGTGAAGCAATGAAATCCTCGAGGTTCATGGGACGGATGATATCCAGCAGCAAGCTGTATACGGTTTCCCTGTTATAATCATGAAAGGCTGACTGCCGTATCAGATAATCGAGCAACTCCTCGAAGGTATCGATATGCATGGCCCGGATATCAACCTCATCAATAACCGTCTTCAGGCTACCTGTGGCCCTGGTTGAAAGCATGGCCCTGAACATTTCGACCACGCTGTACGGATCCTTCCTGATCCGGTCGGTATTGTCAATAAGCTCTTCCTTAGTATAGCCGCCGGCAGCCGATTTTCTCCACAGGTATCCTATCAGGTCTTCCGCGGTGTTGAGTTTCTGCCTTTCAAGATTTACCTGGTGCAGGGTTTGTTTCAGGCTGTCCCCCGAAAGCAGTATCAGCCCCTGGTGCAAAAAGGCAAGGTCGAGGCTGGCAGCCGACTTCCTGAGGGCCTCATCCAGGCTTCCTTCCAGGGCAGGGTATTGCTGTATCATATGATCAAGCAGGTTTTCAGGATTTTTGATCCCCTGTGCCGCTGCATTTATCTGTCCTAGCGCCCTGATAAGGGAATCGCTGCCGAATTCATTAAGGATCTTCAGGAACCGCGACAGATCATCGTCTCCAGAAACGGATTTCGCCAGCAGCCGGCGCAGATCCGAACGGGAATAAGTACTTTCGGATGCGGAGTTATACATGAGATCCAGCAGTGCGTCGGCCGTTAAAAGCCCCTTTGATTGAATGTCAAATGTGTCGAGCGAGGATTTCAGATTTCCCGATGAGAGAAACTGCAATTCATCGCGCAGGACCTCGCTGTCCTTTCCGGCAAGGGCCTTGATAAAGAGCTGGTCAACGTCGTCATCCGTATATCCATTGGCAGCCGCCTGGCTGATAAGGTATTGGTAAAGGTCGGCAGCGGAGCCGATGCCGATGGAATCGGGATTCATGTTTTCCAGGAATTTTCTGAGATTGCCGGAGGAAAGGCTGACCAGGTTACGATAAAAATCGGCAACGGGACTGGTTTTCAGTTTCACCGGTTCTGTTTTTGCCATTTCTTCAGCTGTGGGCGTGTAAACAATCTCGATATCGCGGGTGTTGACATTTCCCTGCTCATCGGTAAGGGTAAGCTTCAACAGGTTATTCCCCGGTTCCGGCGTAAATAAGTAAATGAATTTTTTCCGGGTGATGTCGAAGGCTTCTGTTTTCTTCAGAGATCCGTCGAGATAAGTTTCGATGCTGAGTTTGCTGTTCCGTTCCAGTTCAAGTTTTATGGGAATGGGATCATTGTTGGTCACCTCCAGAAGATCAAAGTTGCTGATCAGCTCAGGAAGTGTTTTTTTGCCTTCCTGCACCTGGGCCGCGTCCGTTTTGGCCGCTGCAGCCAGGCCCGGGGCAATTAAAGGAGAGGTGTAGGATATGATGTTGGACGGATTGTTCACGGGGATGGAAATGTCTTCCGAGGTCTTCTGGATGCCTTCCCCCTGAAAAACCAGCTGAAAATCACCGGAGGTTGCGTCGAGCGAAAAAGTGCCGTTCGGGTCAACGGAAGCCTGATCAACCAATGCGTTCGATTTGCGGTCGATCATCAAAACCTGGATCTTGCTGTAATCTTTTTTGATCTCATCCTCTATACGGGCAATCCCGTTAAGGATGAATTTCCGGGGATGCCTTTCCGAAAACACTTCCATTTTATAGATATCAGCCAGTCCGTAACTGTCCGCTGCATCATAAGCGGAGTAATAGGCATATTCTCCGTTCCTGACCGGTGTGAAAAACAGGTCATCCCCTGTAGTGTTAAGGGGATATCCCATGTTTACAGGCTTTGACCATTGACCGTTATCGAGCCTTGTACTGTAAAAAATATCATAGCCTCCCATGTTGTAATGTCCCAGCGAGCTGAAGAAGAGGGTCTTGCCGTCTTCGGAGAGAAAGGGAGTCTCTTCGTTGTATTTGGTATTTACAACGGGTCCGAGGTTTATCGCGGCACCCCAGTCTCCGCCGCGTGTGCGTTCCGACTTATAGATGTCCAGGCCTCCATAACCGCCCTTCCGGTTGCTTGTAAAATAGAGGGTTTTACCGTCTTTTGAAACAGAGGCATGGGATTCCCAGTATTTTGTGTTGATGTTGTCATTCAGCTTAACAAGCTTCGACCAGGTTTCACCTTCGCGTTTGCTCACGTAAAGGTTGCCGTCGAATTCATCAAGCCTGTAGACAAACAATTCCTTTCCGTCATAGGATATCCCCGTACAGTAACTGTTTCCATCCACGCCAAAAAAGGGCGTAAGGTTGACAGGTTCAGACCACTGGCCGTTTTTCAACTCCACGTAAAAAACAGCGTCATAGAATTGCAGTTTCCGGTTAAAGGCCATAATGCTTTCATCACCGGAGACAACGGGATTGGTTTCTTCGAAACGCTGGTTTACTTTTTCCCCCATATTTACCGTAATGTTATAATTCGGTCTTGACTGAAGATCAACGGCAACCTTGCAGGCTTTGATCTGTTCATTGACCAGTTCTGTGTCATAAACAACCGGATCAAGCACTTTCTTGAAATGATCGTAGGCTTCGAGGGCTTCGTTCAGCCGGTTGTTGATTCGGTAAGCATTGCCCAGGTAATACCAGGCTTCCAGGGGTGCGTTTCTTTCTTTGAAGTTGTTTTGCCGGTAATCGGGACTGGTTCCCTGAACGGCTTTTTCCAGATACTGAATGGATTTATGTTTTTGATAAACATCATTGAGATAACAGACGCCAACTTTATAATTGATGCTGAAATTTTCCGGATCAGCGCTCAATATTCGCTGATATAAAGGCAGTGCATCCTTGTATTCTTCAAAAAGGAAATAAGATTCTGCTTCCAGGAATATTTCCTTGAGCTTTGATTCTTCTTCCTGGGCGAAAGAGGGTGAAAGGGTAAATATGAAAACCAGGAAAAGGGACAAAAAGGATAGGGATGATCTGAATTTATTCATAAATAGGATTGTTGCTGAACAAATTTAAAAAAATTAAACAATTTTCATAACATTACCCGTTGTTAAGAATGGCTATTTATCAACTTTTTGTCAGATTTCGCATGGCGCCGATCATTGTCCTTGCGGCTTCGGTCTATGGTTTTCCGCGTTCCATTCCGTCATCGTCCGGGAGGGTATCGGCCATGATACCGGGAAGGGAGCCCAGCAGCCGGAAGCACTGCCAGATCATGCCAAGGTCGTTTACCATGGAATAGTCCTTGGCATACAGCATGTTAACTTTATCGATACGCAGGCTGTCCTGATCCGTGCTTTCAAGTTTGCAGGCCGGAGTAAGGATGCCGGGCCGCAGGCGGGGCAGGGAAGGGGTAGTTTTCCTTGGTGAGGGATGGTATCCTACCCAGGTATGCAGGCCAACCAGGACGGTAAAGATGTTTTTCATGAATTGCAGGGGATTCCTGATGAAAAAAACCGCGGCAGGTGAAGTGACCAGTAAAACAAGAGAAAGCGCCACATCGAGTATCCGTTTTTTCCGGCGGTTGAGGCTTCTCGAAAGGGTATTGAAATGGACCACGTACAAGTCACCGGCGGTGTTGATTGAATTACTGCCGATAACGGAAAGGCTCTCAGGCGGAGCAATTTTAAATTCGAGATCGGCATTCGTAAACCTGAGCATGGTGCTTATGATGGTTTGAGAGGTCAGGTCTTTGGCGCAGAAAATCAATTCATCAATTTTGTTGATCTTAACCATGTCCTCGATCATGTTCACAGAACCAAGAAATACCTGGTGATTGTATGTTTCTTCCGGGCTGACGTATCCGATCAGCTCAGGCTTTATCTGGGTTTGCCTGATAATGGAAAAAACCCTTTCTCCCTCCTTTTCGTTGCCGATGATAATAATACGCTTCCGCTTCCGAAAGAACCCGATCTTGAAATTTGACCTGTCTGCAAGGCTCAGGATCCACCGGATACCAACGGCAGTGATGATGACCCATACGGTGCCCATAAGGATCAGGGCCCGGGAAAACCTCAGATTTTCGGGCAACAGGGCGTAGATCAAAAGGATGGCCAATGTCCCCAGCAGTATTCCACGTAACAGGTCGATAACCTTGACCAGTTTTTCATATCCCCCTGAAAAATAGATGGACAGCATCCAGATCAATATATAAAAGGGTACCATACGGTGCATATAGCTATCGGGATAATAGCCTTGTTGCCCAAAAACCAGTGACTCCCATGCCGGCAACAGGATCTTGTATCCGGCAAAAATGGCGGCGGCATCCAGCAGGGGATTCAGCATGGCAAGAAAGAACCTGCGCAGAATGGAGAAGGTGGCCCTGATATATATGGCGAGGTGAATTAAAAAACTGAAGGTTCTGGCCATATTTTTTGAGAAATGCTTTTGTGCAAATATGGCCATGGCATTGTAGAAAACGATTACATAATTGATACTGCTTTTACGCGTGCTTTCTCCCTTGTAATGGATGATGGTTGTGCCCGCGAAATAATAGTTCTTAAAGCCTGCCTGTGTTATCCGATAGGAAATATCAATGTCTTCGCCGTACATGAAA
>CAYMJH010000055.1:17179-20663 GCA_964390385.1 uncultured Bacteroidales bacterium
CATTTTTGTGGGAAAAATGTTTTCTGGCAAAGATCACCATCGCTCTGTAAAAGGTAAAAACGTAATTAACAGAGCTTTTCTTGGTGCTTTCCCCTTTATAGTGAATAATTCGGGTAAGGGGAAAATAATAATTTTTATAACCTGCTTTTATAATTCTGTAACTCAGGTCTATATCCTCACCATACATGAAAAAATCCTCATCCAGCAGCCCCACCCGGTCCAACACACTTTTACGGAGGAACATGAAAGCTCCGGAAATCACATCCACCTGGTGTGTCTGATCCTTGTCCAAAAATCCCAGATGATAGCGGCTGAATTTGACGGAGGAAGGAAACAGGGCCGACAGGCCGAACATCTTGTAAAAGGCAACCTGTGGCGTCGGCAATCCCCGCTTCGATTCAGGCAGGAAATTGCCCTTCCCGTCTATCATTTTTACCCCGAGACAACCGGCATCGGGGTGCCCATCCATAAAATCAAGGCAGGCGGAAAACGTATCCTCCTGAACTACGGTATCGGGATTCAGGAGCAGGATATACCGGCCGCGTGCAATACGGACCGCCTGGTTGTTGGCTTTTGAAAAACCCAGGTTCACCTTGTTTTCGATCAGGATGACATCGGGAAACTTTTCATGGATTACCTGGCAGGAACCGTCCACCGAATTATTGTCCACTACAATTATTTCAACCCTGAGGTTTTGTGCAGATTTATATACGGAATGCAGGCATTGTTCCAGGAAATGTTTTACATTATAGTTTACTATGATAACAGAAAGGTCCATCGGCGGGTATCAATGCACAAAGGTAAGGTTTTCTGGTGAATGGCAAGACCATAATGCTGTCAGGGGATGCTGGGAATATTCTTTACACATTCCATCAGCGACATTCGGCAGGCATTTTTATTCCCCATGGTGCACGATTTCTGAAGCAGGGGGCAGGCCTTCTCTTTTTCTTCAAGGCGGAAATACGACATTCCCAGGTTGAATAAAATGGCAGCGTTTTCCTGTCCCATGGCTATTACCTTATTGAAATCCTCGACGGCAGCTGCATAGTCTTTCATTTCATAGTTCAGCATGGCCCTGCCATGGTAAGCGCTTGCTACGGTATCGTTCAACTCGATGGATTGGGTAAAGTCATCCAGGGCCGCTTCATATTCCAGGAGGTTGTGATAAGCAACGCCGCGGTTCAGGAGGAGCCGGTAATAATCTTCCTGTTTCGCGGTTTTAAGGGCATCCGAGAAATCATCGAGGGCTTTTGAGTATTTGCCGATGGAATTGTTGATTATCCCTCGCAGATAAAGGAATTCAGCGTCATTGCGGTTTTGTTTCAGTGCAAGATCGGCGTATCGCAGGGCTTCTTTATTGTTCTGCATCAGGTAATAAAGGTTGATCCTGTATTGCTGAGCCTTTTTATCGTCTCCTGCAACGGCCAGGGCTTCTTCGGTCTTTGCCAGGGCTTCTCCCAACCTGTTGCCGGCTATCAGCTGATCAGCTTCTTCCAGTAATGCGGTAACCCGGGCATTGTTTTGCGGGAAACCTGTTGCCCATATGAACAAAAAAAAGAAAAGCAAGGGTAAGGATTTCTTCATTGGGGTAACGGTTACGTGTTTTACAGCCGACAAAATTTAAAACTGAAATTAGCAAATCTTTTATTGCTAACCTATTCCATGAGTTAAAACATATGAACTACTTTTTAACGAGGTTTTTAAAATCACTTTCGAGGAAGCCGTCCGGATTCTTATCGCTGATTTTATGATAATCAAAATAATAAAAATTCGCATCGTCAGCCCCGATGATAACCTTGTAACAGCGGGCGTTCACTTTGGTGCCTTCAGGTCCGACCTTATGCAGGAATACAACGTCGGGATTCCTTTCGTCAATGGCCTGCTCGATTTCTTCCTTGGTGGCTATCCTGAAGGGGTAGGGGTATACTTTTTTAATGCGGGCGGCAGAATTGACCTCTTTGGAAAGTTCATTTTCCAGTATATACAGGGTTTTACCACGGATGTCCCTGATATTGTCGTTATAATGCTTAAATACATTGACTGAGACAATTTCAGGTTTTTCTCTGATCAGCTTGGCATGGTTTTGCATAAACCTCACAAGCACGGCGAGCTTGTAAGCATAGTTGTCTTCCTCAACGCTGAAATAGGCCAATGGAACAGCCACGATATCGGGCATTTCGTTCATCCTGAAATAATCGCCGCCGAGGGAAAGGTGCAGGAAGCGATAAGTCGCATCGGTTTCATCCTTCTCAAAAGTAACCTGGGCCATGTAGATAAAGGAATACTGAGGATCTTTGCGTTTTTCTTCAAACTCATCGGAAGAAATGAAGTCATATTCCGTAATGGTCCATTCTTTTGCCATGATATCCCTGATGATGGAATTGTATTCCAGCAGCGGATTTTTTTCCAGCACAACCAGGGTTTTAGTTGTATAGAAAGCATCGATGTCAGCCTTTGAGGGCACATATTGCTGGGATATCGCCATCCCGCCAAGAAGGGTTAATAGGAAACCTGCCAAAATCCTCTTCATAATAATTGTTGTTTAGTTTTTTGGAAAATACAAAGGGTTTCTCTCGTTAAATTTTCTGATATATAAAAACTTAAGCTGTTTTTGTTTTTTGTTTCTCAGCGCGGTGAATTCATCATGCAGCCCGGGATCGGCCATCAACAATACCTCTACGCTCTCCACGCTGTATTCCATTACGCGTCCGGTTTTAAAATCAAGGATATACTGCCTCATTTCCGTGGAAGTGTATGTGCCGGGCGACATTCCATAAGGATTATAGTAATTGTAATAACCATAATAAGGATAGGAATAGGGATTTCCGTAACCGGGATTATAGGTGGTGAGGTTGGCCACAAAATGGCATATGCTTCCGAGTATGGTGATACGGTAATAACCGTCGTTCAGTCCGATATATAAAACACCGTTGCGTGAATAGCCCCAGATGTTTTTTACGGCGACTTCTTCCTTCACGCCAAGTTCATTGAAGAAGGAGATCCGTTTGCTTTCCAGTATCCTGTCAAAAAAATCCGGGTCATCATAAGAAATGGAAGTGACGATCCTTGATTTGGATACGGGCCTGTTTTGCCTTACCTGGTCGAAATTCAGGAACACTCCCTCGTTGAACTTAAAATCGGGAGAATACTTAACCATATCAGCCGTATCCTGCTGGCCTGCAAGAGGAGGCCAGGCAAAAACGGAAAGCCAGAAAAGGAGGCAGGCTGCTTTGTTCACCATGTTACTCATCACTTATCCATTAACAAATTTATCCATTATTTTATTATGCCCGCATCATTTTTTTTACATAATGTTTCATCCCTTTCTGAACGAATTACAATATTTACTATATTTATAAATCTTTAGCCGGTCATTTTGCATTTTGTGTACCAATGGAAATTTTAACAAAGCTACTGAATCGATTATCAGGAAAATTTGAGCAACATGCTGATCTGCAGATAATTAATAAAACTGTTATCGTTT
>CAYMJH010000056.1:0-20289 GCA_964390385.1 uncultured Bacteroidales bacterium
ATCCACCAGGATATAGGCAAACCGCTGCTGATACCGGGCCAATACCTCCGGGAAATCCCTGAACAGGATATTGGTATTGAAGAGCAGGTCGTCAAAATCCATGGCATCGGCATTCCTGCAACGCGTGCAGTAGGTAGCATAAATGGTGCCCAGTTGGGGCCTGCGTATTGAATTGTCGTAGGCCACCAGCTGACTGTTACCGTTGTAGGCAGACGCTGAGATCAGATTGTTCTTAGCCCATGAAATGCGGCCTAATACATCGCCGGGCTTATAAAGCTGGTCATCGAGGTTCATCTCCCTGAGAATGGACTTGATCAGACTTTTGGAATCAACCGTGTCGTAGATGGTATAGTTGGCAGAATACCCCATGACATGACCTTCTATTCTCAGAATCCGGGCAAAAATGCTGTGAAAGGTGCCCATCCAGACATACCGTGCCAGGTCATGGCCCACCAACCTGCCAATGCGTTCCTTCATTTCACCGGCTGCCTTGTTGGTGAAGGTAAGGCAGAGAACAACCGAAGGATTTATGCCTTTGCTCAGCAGGTATGCCACACGGTAAGTGAGAACACGTGTCTTGCCTGAACCGGCTCCTGCAATGACAAGAGAGGGACCCTCAGTGTTGCATACCGCATGATATTGCACTTCATTCAGTTCTTTTAAAAACCGGTCCAATGGCTGCTGCTGAAATAAGGGGCTAAAGGTAGCGAATGCGGTTTTTATTAGCGGAATGGCCGGGCGTTTTTTTTAAGGAAATAATTAACAGCCGTTTTTTCCGTTATAAATTTATACGGCAAGGTGCCTTTCTTATGAACGATTTTTTTTATCATTGCAGCATCATGCGGAATTTTATCTTAAAAGGAGTAAAAGGAAGAATAATCCATGGCAGTATCCTGAACAGCATGGCATTCTTTCTATGGCCTTTCTTTTTTACCCTGTCCACGGTTCATGCTCAAATCACATCACCTCAGCCGCACGCGGCATTTAAAGCTGCCTATCCGTCAAATCCCGGCACCGATTCGGTTTTCATCTTTAACCGTCCGGTTCCCGGCGGAAACATGACCGTCAGCCTGCAGGCGGCCTCGGTGGACCTTACACCGGGATGGAGCTTTATCTGGTCAAAATACAACACCGCAAGCCGTTCTTATGCAGTTGTTCCCAAGGCGGATACCGGAACCGTCTCAACCCTCGATACCATCAGCGTTTCTTCTGGCTACCAGGTTATTATTACCAGGGATTTGATCAGCGATACCTTCAGGGTATGGCTGTTATTTAATGATTTCGAGGTAGTTGTTGTCAACAAAGACGCATCGGGTGAAGTGTTTTCAGGTTCCCGCAGCTGCGAATCGGTTTCGCTGCTGTCAGACACCAATCTCGTTCCCATGGTTTATCCTGAACCCGGCACCGGTTACATGATCACCGTAATCAACAAGTACAGGTTTTCGTGGATAGCTGAAAATGAACATTCCGATGACCCTAAAGGTTCCAAAACAGGCCGGATTGACAATCCCCCTTACCAGGACACCTGGTACCGGGTTACCGTTACCGACGATTTTAACCTGTCGCGTTCCGATTCCGTATTTTGTCCGGCCATCTCATCCAAAGCCTCGATGACGGCCGATCATGTCCCCCTTTCAGATTCCGTTGAATATCCCGGTAAGCTTTATCAGTATTACTATGATGATGAGAGTTCGGCACCCGGAAAATACAGGTTTGACCTGTCGGGCTCGGAAAACTCAGCCTGGTATAAAATATCCTTTGGTGACGGCACATCACAGGAAACCGGTTCCGACACCGCGGAAATTGTACATGAATACAGGCTGCCGGGAAAATACAAGGCTGTTCTTTATACCCAATCGCCCGAGCCCGGTTTCTGCGTTGATTCCGTTATACTTGAGGATAACATTGAATTGCTTTCGGCAGCCTTCAGCCTTCCCAACGTTTTCACCCCGAACGGCGATCTCCGCAACGATTTCCTGAACCTTTACGAAGAGAATAATGTTTTCAGAAGCAGTGATGTTTCGGTCTTTACCATTGACATAACTATATTCGACCGTATGGGAAAGAAAGTGCACCAGTATTCAGGCAACATCCGCGACTGGAAAGGATGGGATGGTTTTGTAATGGACTCCAACCGGGAAGCCCCTGATGGTGTTTATTTTTACTGCCTCACGCGCCATTTTTACGGAACCAGCGAAGGCAGCACCGAAATGATCGGAAGGGAAGAAAAGGACAAGGGCTTCATCCACCTCTACAGGGACTGATTAAAAAAAAGCTTTGCTTCTTTGAGAAGCAAAGCTTTTTTTTTATTCTTCGTTTTGTTCAGCCTCGTATGCCTTCAGCAGTTCTTCCTGAACATTTCCGGGTACCTGCTCATATTCAAGGAATTTCATGCTGTAAATGGCCCGGCCTCCGGTTAAAGAACTCAGAGCCGTGGAGTATTTGTTCATTTCAGCCAGCGGAACTTTGGCCGTGATCTTCTGAAATCCCATTTCACTTTCCATGCCCTGGACGATGGCCCTTCTTCCCTGCAGGTCACTCATGACATCTCCCATCCTGTCACTCGGTACCAGCACTTCAACCATGTAAATCGGCTCCAGGATCTTAGGATTTGCCTTTTTGAATGCCATGCTGAAAGCATTTCGCCCGGCAAGGCGGAAGGAAATTTCATTGGAATCGACCGGGTGCATCTTGCCGTCATACACGCAAACCTTGATATCGCGGGCATAAGAACCGGTCAGTGGGCCTTCTTCCATTTTTTCCATAATTCCTTTCAGGATGGCCGGCATGAATCTCGCATCAATGGAACCGCCGACAATACAATTATAATAAATCAGCTTGCCGCCCCATGCCAGGGGAATCTCTTCCTCATCGCGCACCGATATCTTATATTCCTTGCCATCGACCTTATACATAGTGGGTTTTGTATCGCCTTCCCGGTAAGGTTCGATGATCATGTGAACCTCGCCAAACTGTCCTGCACCACCCGATTGCTTTTTATGGCGATAGTCCGACTGGGCCACCTTGGTTATCGTTTCCCTGTAAGGAATACGGGGGGGCACGAATTCCACGCCAATCTTGAAAATGTTATCCATATGCCATTTCAGGATGTTGAGATGGTATTCACCCTGGCCTGACAGAATGATCTGTTTAAGTTCCTTGGAATATTCTATCAGAAGAGTGGGATCTTCATAATTCATTCGCTGCAATGCTTCTCCCAGTTTTTCCTCATCACCTTCGCTCAACGGTTTAATGGCGGTACGGAACTTGGGTTCGGGAAACTGTATGGGATCAAATTTCAGCGATGTATCCGTGGTCAGGGTATGATTGATTTTTGTGCCTTTCAGCTTCACGGTGGCGCCGAGGTCACCGGCAACCATGGAAGGCACCTTGGTGCGGTTTTTACCCGCCACATTGAATATCTGGGCAATCCTCTCCTTATTGTGGGTTGTGGTATTGACCAGGTCAATGCCTTCGGTGATCTGGCCTGACATCACCTTGAAATAGTTGATCTCGCCGATATGGGTTTCTGTGGATGTCTTGAAAATGAAGAGACAGGGAGCACCTCCCTTGTCGCATTTAACCTCCTTCGATCCGGCCTTGGGGGCGGGCAGTTCATCCGGACTGGGAACCACCTGGGTAACGAATTCAATCAACCGGCTGACGCCCATATTCTTCTTGGCTGAAACGCAGAAGATGGGGAAAAGGCCGCGCTGAACCAGGCCTCCCTTAATACCTTTCTGAAATTCTTCGGGCGTCAGGGTGTCATTGGCAAAGAATTGCTCCATCAGGCTTTCATCACTTTCTGCTGCCTTTTCAATCAGCTGTGTATGGTATTCCTCAGCCTGTTCCTTCTGGTCGGCAGGGATATCAGTGATCTGAGGTTTTCCGCCGCCGCTGGGATATTTGTACATCTTCATGGTAACCACGTCGATGATGGCATCGAATCCTGAGCCCGGATTTACAGGATACTGAACAACAACGGCATGGTTGCCAAAACGTTCCTTAATGGACTCGAGGGTCTTTTCCCAGTTTACCTTTTCATGATCCAGATGGTTCACCACAAAAATGATGGGTTTGGATGCTTTTGCCAGATAACGGCTGTGAACCTCAGCACCGACTTCAACACCATTCTGCGCATTGATGACCATCAAAGCCGTATCGGCTACCGACAGGGAGGAAACGACACCGCCGATAAAATCATCCAGCCCCGGGACATCCAGCATGTTGATCTTATGATCATTGTATTCGGTATATAACAGGGAAGAATAAACCGAGCAGGTATTGTTCTGCTCTATCTCCTTAAAGTCGGAAACAGTGCTTTTGCTTTCCACATCCCCGCGCCTTTCAATTACTCCGCCTTCAAAAAGCATAGCTTCGGCAAGGGTGGTCTTTCCTGATCCCGAATTCCCGACGATTACGATATTTTTAATCTGATTCGTAGTATATGATTTCATGCTATAAAATTGATTAACATTGATAGTCTGAATGATTTCCCCGGGTAAAGAACTTGCAAAAATAGTATTTTTTTAATAAGTACCAAGAAAGATAAATCACCGGCAGGAATTAATCAGCCCTGACCCGCAAAAAATAAAACTGAATTCAAAGCAAGCAATTCGAAAGCTTTTTATTATATTCGCTTATAAACCTGTAACGATCTTTAAATTTGATTAAACTGTCCCATTTGAGACCCATCACTAAAGGTGATAAGAAAATCACCCGGGGATGGTTGATTTATGATTTCTCCAATTCGGTTTACCAGCTTACCATCGGTTCCACTATTTTCCCTATTTATTATAATGCCGTTACACGGCAGGGCAATGTCGACACCATAAGTTTTTTCGGATTTGAGGGCATCAATTCGGTGATGTATTCCTGGGCCATTGCCATTTCTTACCTGCTGGTGGCCGCATTCTCACCTCTTTTCTCCTCCATTGCCGACTATACAGGCCGCCGGAAATTATTCATGATGATATTCACCTGGATCGGCGCCTTTTCCTGCGGTATGCTGTTCTTTTTCAACCGCAACACCATTGAACTGGGTTTGATCGCTTTCACGCTGGCTACCATTGGGTACGGAGGCAGCCTGGTTTTTTATAATTCCTTCCTGCCCATTATTGCCGAGCCAGAAGACCAGGACAAGATCAGTGCAAAAGGTTATGCCCTGGGTTATTTAGGAGGGGTTTCCCTGCTGATCATCAATCTTGTTTTTGTGCTTTTCCCTGGATTTTTCGGCATAACCGACAAGTCACTGCCCCCCAGGCTTGCTTTTGCAACCGTATTTGTGTGGTGGATCGGTTTTTCTCAGATCACCTTCAGGCGCCTGCCCAAGTACACTTTCGGTAAAAGGGAAAAGGGAGCCAGCGTGATCCTTAAAGGATACCAGGAATTGCGCAATGTATTTAACCAGGTTATGAAAATGGGGCAGCTGAAAATTTACCTGATAGCTTTCTTTTTCATGACCATGGGTCTGCTGACCATCATGTTTATGGCAGCCACTTACGGGACGAAAGAACTGGGTCTTGCTGACAAAGTGCTGATACCGACCATCCTGCTCATCCAACTGGTGGGTATAGGAGGTGCCTGGTCGTTTGCCCGTTTTTCGGGCCGGATTGGTAATGTTAAAACGTTGATTTTCAGTATAATAGGATGGATAGGGATTTGTGTGGGAGCTTATCTTATTGATTCCGCTGCAGGTTTTATTGTCATTGCCATGTGCGTGGGATTTGTGATGGGAGGCACGCAAGCCCTTGCCCGGTCGACTTATTCAAAAATGCTGCCTGAAACCCGCAACCATACCTCGTTTTTCAGTTTCTATGATGTGATGGAAAAACTGGCTTCTGTGGGAGGCACCTTTAGCTTTGGCATTATAGAAGCCATAACCGGAAGCATGCGTTATTCGGTGCTGGCCATCATCACTTTTTTCCTGATCAGTCTGGTATTCATGCTGATCTTGCTGGCCCGTCAGCAACGGGACAAAAGACTTGCTGCCCTGTCATAAATATTCATCACCCTCTTAGCCCTGCGCAACCCACACCTGGCATCCTGCATCCTGCATCCTGCATCTTGCATCTTGCATCTTGCATCTTCCTTCTTCCTTTTGCCTTATGCCTTCCTCATACAATCCATCTCACAAAACCTATATCCTGCCTGTGCGCCAGCATTTCGTTCTTGGGGAAGAGTCTTATCCCGTATGTGAATGTGCCCGGTTGTCCGATCTTGATCTGGGCGGTGTATGTAGCCTTGTCGACAAAGAATTCACTGAGCTCAAGCTCGTGGGTTGAGATGATCCGTTCGCCGTTTTCCGTAATGACAAGTTCAACGCCCACTTCATTGGCGGGAATTTCATTCAGGTCCAGAACCACCTTGCCTTCATAGACCTGGCTGACGTTGAACACCTCCGTTCCCTTATCGAAAATACTGACCTCCAGAACGTTGATATTATTCCAGGCTTTGGCGATCCGCTTTTTCCATGAAGAGATCTTCTTGGCCATCTCGAATTCATCTTCCACCACCAGCATATGCCTTTCATAGAGTTTCTGGTAATACCGCCTGATATAATCATTGATCATGCGGCTGGTAGTAAAATTGGGGGCAATTTTGGAAATGGAGTTTTTGATGAACCTGATCCATTCCACCGGAAGGTTTTGATCATTCCGGTTGTAGAAGGCCGGGATCACCTCTTGTTCCAGCATGGTATAAATAATTTCCGCATCCAGGTCGTCCTGCAGGTTATGGTCATCATAGGCAGACTCATTGGTGAGGGCCCATCCGGCATCGGGATGATACCCTTCGACCCACCAGCCGTCAAGCACGCTGAAGTGCAAAGTGCCATTCATCACCGCTTTTTCTCCGCTGGTACCCGAAGCTTCCATGGACCTGGTGGGTGTGTTAAGCCAGATATCAGCACCCTGGACCATGATACGGGCGAGATTCATATCATAGTTCTGCAGGAAAAGAATCTTGCCCAAAAATTCGGGATGCTTGGCCAGGTCAAACACGATCTTAATCAGGTCCTGGCCCGCTTTATCGTTGGGATGAGCCTTGCCGGCAAAAATGATCTGCACGGGCTTGCCGGGCATGTTCAATATTTTTGCCAGCCGCTCGGGGTTACGGAACAGCAGGTGAGCTCTTTTATAGGTGGCAAACCGGCGGGCAAAACAGATGGTAAGGGAATGTTCCGACAAGGTATTGTTAATGGCCACGATTTGCTTTGGATCTTCATGGCGCCTGATCCAGTTTTCCTTAAAACGCTCACGGATGGATTTAATCAGCTTCTTACGGAGTTCCTGCTTGATCTGCCAGATGAGTTCATCAGGTACTTCTTCAATTTTTGACCATTTCTTAAAATCAAGCAGGTTCTGATCAAAATTCTTCCCGAAGGAATCTGCATAGAGTTTTTTCCATTCCGGTGCGGTCCAGGTTGCATAATGCACTCCGTTTGTGACATAACCGATGTGAAGCTCTTCGGGAAGGTATCCGGGCCAGAGCCTGACAAACATCTCCTGGGTTACCGTGCCGTGCAGCATGCTGACTCCGTTTACCTCCTGGGCAAGATGAGCTGCCAGGTGGCTCATGTTGAATTTTTCATCCCAGCTGTTGGGAGTGGTGCGACCCAGCGCCATAAGCTCGCTCCAGGATATCTTAAGCCGTTCGGGATAGTGGCCGATATAGCGTCTTAGCAGGTCTTCCTCGAAAGCATCATGGCCTGCCGGAACTGGTGTATGGGTGGTAAACAGGGTAGACGATCTGACAATTTCACGGGCTTCGGCAAAGGTCAGGCTGTGATTCTGTATATACATCCGCATCCGTTCAAGACCGATGAACGCACTGTGACCCTCATTGCTGTGGTAAAGATCGGGTTTCAGCTGCAACACCTCCAGCGTCCTTATGCCCCCGATACCCAGCAGCAATTCCTGTTTCAGCCTGTTTTCATTGTCGCCGCCGTACAAATGATGGGTAACACGGCGGTCTTCTTCAATATTCTCATCAAAATCAGTGTCTAACAGAAACAGCCTGATGCGGCCAACATTCACTTCCCAGATCCTGGCCTGCATGGTGCGACCCGGAAGCACAATCGAAATGGTTTTGAAGTGGCCGTTTTCATCTTTCACCGGCTTGATGGGCAATTTGGAAAAGTGCTGAAAGTCATAAGAGGCCTGTTGCTCACCCCGAGTTGTGATCACCTGCGAAAAATACCCATAGCGGTAAAGCAAACCCACGGCTATGATATTCACCTTACGGTCACTGGCTTCTTTCAGGTAATCACCGGCCAGGATACCCAGGCCACCTGAATATATTTTCAGGGAATTATGCAGGCCGTATTCCATGCTGAAATAGGCTATGCAGGGTTGGTTCCCGGCAGGAGTTTCGCTGAGGTAGGTTTTAAAACGTTTATAAACATGTTCAATTCTTTCCACATATTTCTTATCCCGGCTCAGTAAATCAAGCTTTTCAAAATTGACCTGTTCAAAAAGGATAGCCGGGTTCTGATCACATTTCTTCCAGATCTCAGGGTCAATATATTCGAGGAGATCCTGTGCTTCATCATCCCAGGTCCACCAAAGATTCTGCACGATCTCATTCAGGGGTGACAGGGCTTCAGGCAGGGTTGACTTGACGATGATTCTTTTCCATAACGGTGCATTAACCGTTGGGGAAACAAATTCGTGTACCATTTCGCTGGGGCGTTCCTCGATCGGTACGAACTGATCGCTGCGCTGGGACACCTGCTGCAGGGCAACATCGTAGGTTTGCTTGTAATACAGGATCAGCGTTTTCCAGAGGACGGTCCGTGACAGGGCAAAGGCGCTTTCCCGGATCTTTTCCATGCCCTGCGGTTTCAGGTCATATTTTGATTCAATGGCTTCAACGATTTTGGTCACTACCTCGCTGTCATTATCATCATTGCGCTCTATGACATCAATGCATTTTCCTGCGTTACTGCATTCCTTGAGTATCCAAAGGCCGAAACCCGCCAGGGAGGTCGTAACGGTAGGCACTGAAAAAGCAAGGCTTTCCAGGGGCGTATAGCCCCAGGGTTCGTAGTATGAGGCAAAAACAGTGAGATCAAGTCCGATCAGCAGGTCATAATAAGGCATGTTGAAAATCCCGTCATTCCCGTTCAGATAAGAAGGGACAAAAATAACCTTTACTTTTTCCTCGGGCGTATTGCCCAACCCGGCTTTTTTGATACGGTTCAGGATAGGATCCCACTCGGCATCATGAAGATTATGCGTCAGATAAAGGGAATCTGACAGGGAAGGGTTATCTGTCGCCTGTCCCTGCAAGAGATCTTTGCGCGGCCCGTAATGATTGGCAGGTATAAGGATATACGCCAGGATTGGCCGGTCGAGCTTCTCAGATTTGTTGAGCAGGCCAAGCGCATCGATAAAAAGGTCTATCCCCTTGTTTTTGAATTCATACCGGCCGCTGGTGGCTACCAGGAAAGGGGATTTTTCAAATGATTGATTCAGAACCAGCTCAGCTGTGTCAACCAGCTTTTTTCGTGCTTCATCACGTCTTTGTCCGAATTTCTCCCCGGCCGGCACGAAAGTATCTTCAAACCCGTTAGGTGTGATAAGATCGACATGCTTCCGCAGAAATTGGCTGCATTCCTGTGCGGTGATCTCGCTCACCGTGGTGAAAGCATCAGCCTGCTGTGCGGAGAGTTTTTCCAGGGACTGTTTTGAGACAATATTGAATTCCTTCGCAATTTCATCGGCATCATAGGTGGTCAGGTTCTTGTACAAAGGCCTGTTATTCCCCGCAAGACAGCGGCCTATTACGGTGGCATGGGTGGTGAATACGGTTCCCACCTGTGGCAGGCTGTTTTTAAGGTAAAGCAAGCCGGTGCCTGTCATCCACTCGTGAAAATGAGCAATGATGCGATCCTTGGAGGTCAGGTTGAACTTGATATAGTTTTCAATGACCTTGCCGGCCACATAACCGAACAGGGCGGGTTCCACATAATCCCATTGTCCTGATAAGGAATCAAGCTTATACCGGTCCCACAGTTCAAAGAATATCTTGTCCTTCAGCTGAAAGCTGCTGGAAAAGTTTATAATGATGGCGATGGGATAACCGTTGATATTCCAACGGCCGATTTTGATCATAAGGCCTTCAGCCTCGGCCTGCTTTTTCCAGGCGAGGAACAACTTGGGATCTTCAACAAACTCGGGATTGCCTGACTCATCCTTGATGAGATCGGGGCCGATCAGAATATAATTGTTTTTCAGTTCTTTAACCAGCGACAAAGCCTTGGTGGCAACCACAGTGTGAATTCCTCCAACCTTATTGCAGACTTCCCAGCTAACTTCAAACAGATAATCCGGTGTGTAATTATTCTTCATGCTCAATAATGTTTATGCAAATAAAAAAAATAGATTCCCTAATCCGTGCAGGAAACTGTAAGAAAATATGAACGGAGAATGAACTTACTGTTTCTTTTTTCTGATGGCGGGAGTCTTTTTTACCGCCTTGCCGGCAGTTTTTTTCGCATCGCCTGCGGGTCTTTTCAAGGGTGTTTTCCGGCTGGCAGGCTTAACAGTCTTTTTCTCTGATGTTCTGGTTTTCCTTACGGAATCGATTTTGGTTTTGGTTGATTTCAGTCTTTTCAGTTCAGTTTCATATTTCAATATCAGTTCATCCTTTTCATCAATAATCCTGGTGAGATTTACAATTTCCTGGTCTGCACTGCTTTCAGGGACCAATGAATTTAACCGGATACTGAAGTCACTCAGCACATTCATATAATTGATATAGGCATCATAGGGCGATTCATATGGATTGAAATAGGCATGTATTTCTCCGTCGGAAAAAAACTTGGTCGACATATAGTATAAATGATCACTGGACTGCAAATATTTCCAGTCTTTTCTGATACGCGGATCTGTGCATCGGTTGACCTTTTCAGTCATGGCGTAAAGGCGGTTAAAAGCATCGCGTTGAAGATCATTCCCCAGCCAGGCTGTCAGGTCTCTTTCTTCATCTGCCCAGGAGATCGGATAAGGCACACTGATGGAAGAGACAGGCTGTAACTGCTGTGCAATTTCACTGGGGGTGTTAAAGGTGAATTTCGAATTGCGAAAAACTGCCGCCGGTAAGGCTTTAAGAAAATCGAATATGCCTGATTCAAGCCATTGGTGTTCCCCAAAGGTTTCATAGTCAATAAAAATATTGGCTGTTTCTTCCTTTTTATCCATTTTGTTTAGCCAGGTTACAAATTTATCGGCTGTCAGCGGAAATTCCGACCATGCCTGGTTTGAAAAGCGGAAAGCGATATCGTCGCTGAGCCTGAAATTGCGGAGAAGCACTTTAAGCCTGGGATTGATGGCATTGCAGTAAAGGTAGTTCGGGCTTTTCCATCCCAGGACATGTTTGGCTCCCTCGGTGAGCACGGCAGAAAATCCCATATCTGCCACATCGGCTCCTATGGAATCAGAATAAACAAGCTCTGTGTTCCTGAAAACAGTGGGTTCGTAATCAAAATACAGTTTTATTTTTTGCCGGTGCTCCTCCACCTGGCGTTTAAACTCATTCTTATCTTTCAGGGCGACCAGGGAATGGGAATAGGTTTCCGTCAGAAATTCAACACAGCCTGTCTTGGCAAGTTTCCGGAAACTCTCCAATACATCAGGGGCATATAATTCAAACTGGTCAAGTGCAATGCCGGAAATGGAGAAGGCTACCTTGAACTGGCATCCGTATTCCTTGATGATCTGCCGGAGCACTTTGTTTGCCACCAGATAACTGCGGTCAGCCACCTTGCGCATAATCGATTCATTCATGTAATCATCATAATAATAATGGTCGTTCCCTATGTTGAAGAACCGGTAACGTTTAAGCCTGAAAGGCTGGTGGATCTGGAAATACAAACAAATTGTCCTCATGCTGATAGGATTGAATTTATGTTGTTATATCAGGGAAAAATATAATTCTTTCACTTTGGCAGCCGCATTTTCCCATTTCAGGCTGTCGACTTCTTCTTTCACATTTTTGCGCAACATGGTTGACAATCCGTTGTAGCGCAGAATTCCGTATATGGCATCCGCCATGGCATGGATATCCCAAAAGTCAACCTTTATGGCATGTTCGAGGATCTCAGACACCCCTGACTGCCTTGAGATAATCACCGGAACGTTGGATTGCATGGCCTCTAAAGGAGATATCCCGAATGGCTCGGATACGGAAGGCATAACATAAACATCGCTGAGCGAATACATCTGAAAAACATCCTCTCCTTTAAGAAATCCGGTGAAATGAAATCTGTCTCCTATATGCAAGGCTGAAACCCGGTGTATGATATGCCTGAGCATATCGCCGCTGCCGGCCATGACAAACCTGACGTCATTCATTTTCTGCAGCACCCGGTGTGCCGCTTCCACAAAGTATTCAGGTCCTTTCTGCAGGGTGACGCGTCCCAAAAAAGTAACGATCTTGTCATTAATGCTCTTTTCACGTTTGATCAATTGCCGGTTTTCAAGGGGCTCGACGGCGTTGTGAACGGTAACTACCTTATCGGGATGGATGCCGTATTTTTCAATGATGATATTACGGGTTAAATTGCTTACGGCGATCACCTTATCGGCAAATTCCATCCCGTTCTTCTCTATTTCATAGACTCCTGGATTCACGCTGCCGCCGCTTCTGTCGAAATCGGTTGCATGCACATGCACGACGAGAGGTTTCCCCGATACCATTTTTGCGGCTATCCCAGCCGGATAAGTCAGCCAGTCGTGAGCATGTATAACATCAAAATCATGCGAGACACCCAGCACAGAAGCAATGGCTGCATAATTGGCAATTTCCTGGAACAGGTCGGCCCCATAGCCACCGCTGAAGGGCAGCTTTCCTGAAAAGGTTGTATTGACAAAGAAGCGGTTACCCTTTTCATTCTTCGACATTAGCTTTTCATATTCCTCAGGTGTAGTGTAAGGAATGATAGCAGAACCCACTTCGATAAAATGGATGCGCCGGAAAAAGCCTTTGTAATCCACAATACGGCTGCTTACAACAACTTCCCCGGCATCGATCAGTGAAAGCCGGCTCTGATCTTCATCACCGTATGCTTTGGGAACCACGAACAGTATTTCAACCCCTCCGACCTGGTTCAGTCCCTTGGTTAGCCCATAACAGGCCGTCCCCAACCCACCGGAAATATGGGGCGGAAATTCCCAACCAAACATTAAAACACGCATACAGCTTGTTTACTTTAGATTTCTTTGACTGGTCAATTAATTATAAAGTCTTTTCCTGAAATTTTTCAATCTTTTCAATGATTCTCAGCAACGATGCAACACTCCAGGCTTGCGAAATGGCGCCGCGAGGTTTATGGGGCGGATCACCGTCATAGATTTCAGCGATGGTGCCAATGCCGTATTCCATTATGGTATCTTCAAATCTGCTTACGATTTCTTTCACCCTGTGAAGGCCACTTTCTTTATAAAGGCTGAGATAAGCTTCACAATAATGTTCCAGCAGCCAGGGCCAGACGGTCCCCTGGTGATAGGCTTTATCCCGCTGTTCCTGGTTACCTTCATAAATACCCCTGTAGTGTTCATTCTGGGGAGACAAGGTACGCAATCCCCTGGATGTCAAAAGATCTCTTTCAATAATCGTCAGGATTCCCTTTTTCATCTCATTGTCAGGCATTGCATATTCAAGAGCCACGGCAATTACCTGGTTGGGCCTGATGGACCAGTCTTTTGCACAATCATCCACCACATCGGCAAGGTATCCTTTTTTGGCATCCCAGAAAAGCCTGAGGAAAGACTCTTTGGTAAGGGCTGGCAAGGAGGTCCATTGATTTACAAAATCGCTGTCTTTGGCTTTTCTGGCCAATTCAAGTGCAAACATAACAGCATTATACCAGAGTGCATTGATCTCAACGGCATAACCTATCCTGGGGGTTACGGGCTTTCCGTTGATCACGGCATCCATCCAGGTCAGCGCCTTTCCCTTCTCACCGGCATGGATAAGCCCGTTTTCATGCATCCTGATGCCAAAAGAGGTCCCCTCCCTGTATGCCTCCAGGATACTTTTCATGGCAGGCCCATAGGCTGTCCACAGAGGCCCATAGGTTTTAACGGCATGGGCATATTGCTGCACCGACCAGAAAAACCAAAGCGGGGCGTCAACCGAATTGAAGGCAGGATTGTCCTCAGCGCCCATATTGGGAAACAGCCCTCCCTTGAGCCTTTCGACCATGGTATCGAGTACATCCTTGCAGGCTTTCTCATTACCCGCCGACAGGGTTATTCCTGGAAGCGCTATAAAAGTGTCACGTCCCCATATTCCAAACCAGGGAAATCCTGCAATCACCTCTGCTTTTTTGCCTTTCCTGACAATGAACTGCTGTGCCGAGTTTACCAGACAGTTTTTAAAGCTGGTCCGGGGTATTCTCTTGTTAAGGTCAATCTCAAATTCCTGTTTCAGTTCTTCGGGATTTTCTTCCTGCGTGGAGGCGGAAAAAACAATGACATCACCTTTCCTGGCCGGCATCTCGAAATAACCGGGAACAAAAAGGTCTTCCTTGTAATCATAACCCCGTTTCAGTTCTTCGCTGTATTCAATATTGTAATACCAGTCGGGCACCTGTATGAATTCTGCTTTTCTGGAAAACTGCATGTAAAGAAAGGGGTAGCCGTCATAGAGCTTTGTCTTGATCCCGTTTTTGACCTCCCTGATTTTGGTGTTGGCATAAAGATTGGCTTTGCTCAGGCAATGGATATTCCTGAAGGCAAGAAATGGCCTGAATCTTAATTTGATGGATACGTCCGACTCCATGATGGTATACCGTAACAGAGCCTGGTCTTTGTATCCAACCAAAATGCTTTCCTTTTTAATAACCACGCCGCCAACACGATAGACATGAGTGGGTATCGGATTGGCATGAAAGTCCCTTAAGTATTTATGGCCCTTGGGGGAATAAACATCGCCCTGATATTTATGTATGCCCAGATTGAATTCACTGTTATTCTCAACAATGGTCTCATCAAAGGCGGAAAGCAGAACATGGCGGTCGCCGTCAAGATGTTCAACCGGCGTTACAAGCAAACCATGATATTTCCTTGTGTTGCAAAAAACCAGTGTGGTAGACCAAAAGGAACCTGCCCGGTTGCTTCGCACAATTTCTTTGCTCAGCGAATATTCAAGATTAATCAGTTGTGTTTTGTCAAATTTCAGATATGTCATAGAGGTTCCGATTTTAGTACACAAGTTATTAAAATATTAGCTAAAAACCTGTCGTTTGCACTTTTTTTTTCCAGTCACGCCACCCTGCGACAGGCAATACATTATGGAAGCCTGCTGCTGTTTGCAAGAGTTGTTATTTTTATAACTGCTAATATAAACACTTATGGCCGCTTATTTGTTCTCGACACACCGATTAAATATTCCGGGAAAAATCTATATTTGGGCTATTATTAAAGAAACGGTGTATATGAGGGCATCCCCGGCCGTGGTTTTGCTGGCAGTTTTATTTTCCTGCTCCGGCAGAAATCATAATTTCAGGGTTGAAGGAAAGGTAAGTGGCACACAAAATGCCGTCATCTACCTCTATCAGCGTTCCCTTTCAGGAACAATACCGGTTGATTCGGCTGCGATCAGCCCCAGAGGTACTTTTATGCTGCGGGGAACTACCGGGCAGCCTGACTTTTACATCCTCTTCATTCATAAAAATAAGTACATCAATCTTATTATTCATCCCGGCGACAAAATACATGTGTCAGCATCGGCAGAAAATTTTGAACATGATTATTTCATAGAAGGCTCAAAAGACTCGCGCCTGATACATAAGCTGGTCAGCCGTCAGTCTCAGACCCTTGACCGGATAACGGAAATCAGCAACGAATATGAAAACAGCCTCGGTAAACCCGATATGATGCAGATCAAAGCCAGGCTTGACAGTGTTTATGACCTGGTGGTGCAGGATCATAAGCAATTTTCCGTTCAGTTCATCCGGGAGAACAAGGAATCACTGGTTTCCCTTATGGCGTTATATCAGCAGCTGGGCCTGAAATCACCGGTATTTGACTACAAGAAGGACTTCCGGTATTTTGAGCTGGTAGATTCGGCGTTATGCATCCGATATCCGGCTTCGGAAGCGGTAAAAGACCTGAACAAAAAAGTCACACAAATACGGGAAATGCTGAAGGTCGAATCCGGTTACCCCGCACCGCCGCTGACCCTTCCTGATCGTAACGGGAATCCCGTGTCCCTTTCGGCAATGAAAGGCAGGGTGGTACTGGTGAACTTCTGGGCTTCCTGGTCTGATGCCAGTATCGCGGGTAATGAATTGCTGGCGGGCCTGTACCGTGAAAACAAAGCGAAAGGATTTGAGGTGATCCAGGTATCCCTCGACCGAAGCCGAGAATCATGGCTTCAGGCCATCCGGGAGGATGAGACCGGCTGGATCCATGTAAGCGATCTTGCCTATTGGGATTCACCTGTTGTCAGTCTTTACAGGATACAAAGCCTTCCGGCCAGTTACCTGATTGATACAGGGGGCATCATTGTAGCCAGGAACATTACCCCCCGGGAACTTGAATCCAAGCTAACAGAATTGCTGTTCTGATCATGAAAAAAACATTCATCTTACTGGCCCTTTTCATGGCCGCAGCCTGCACTGACCCGTCGTTAAGGATTAAGGGGAGAATTACGGACAGTAAGGGCAAAATGCTTTATTTTGAACATGTTGACGCACTGCTTACCCGGTCTGTTGATTCCGTAAAACTGAGGAATTCCGGCCGGTTCCGTTTCTCAACCCGCGTGAAAATGGCGGATTTTTACCAGCTCAGACTGGGGAAAAGCCAGATCATCAACCTCCTGGTCAAGCCGGGAGAATCAATAAAGATAAACGCCAGCGGCAATGATTTTGACCGTTCCCTTGCAATAAGGGGGTCCTTTGAATCTGAAAACCTGAATAAACTGATCCGGTACCTCAATGAAACAAAGGCGAAGCTCGATTCGATCAGCGGATTGTATGAGGCGGCCGAAGCGGATACCGCAAAGGAAATATTGTCACGGGAATATGACAGGGTACTGGAAGACCACAGGAAATATTCCATGGCCTATATCCTCACCCATACCCAATCGCTGACCTGCATTTATGCCCTTTATCAGGAACTTTCTCCCGGATATTATGTTTTCTATAAAAACACCGATCTGCAGTTCTATAAAATCGTCAGTGACACCCTGGGTAAGTATCATCCCAGATCAAAACATGCAGCCGCCTTCATTAAGAATACCAGGCGAATGCTGAACAATTACCAGGCCCAGGTCCTTCTCAGCACGGCGGATACGGTTAAAACAACATTGCCGGCAGTGGAACTTGAAGATATGAACGGGAAAATACGTAAACTGTCCTCCTTAAAGGGCAACTATGTCCTGCTCAGCTTTTGGGCCTCCTGGAGCGATGACTGCATTGCACAAAACCTCCGCCTGAAAGATATTTATAACCAGTATCGCAGGAAGGATTTTGAGATCCTGCAGGTGTCTTTTGATAATTCCCCTGACGCATGGAAAAGGGCTGTCAGGTTTGATGAGCTGCCCTGGCTCCATGTTATCGATCCCTCCTTTCCCAATTCGGTGATTGCAGCCCATTATAACATCCGGAACCTCCCGGCCAATTATTTAATTGATAAAGACAATGTTACCATACTGGGAAAGGACCTGAGCCCTGATCAGCTTCGGGCCAGGCTTACTGAATTATTGAATTAAAATGAAATTCCTTGGCTGACAAAAACAAAATATATTTTATTTCCGATACGCATCTCGGCTTATACCCTGCATCGCAAAGCAAAATACGCGAAAAGATGCTGGTGCAATGGCTCGATGGCATCAAGCACGAGGCTGCCGAATTGTACCTGCTGGGCGACATATTCGACTTCTGGCATGAATACCGGAAGGTTGTGCCCCGGGGTTTTACCCGATTTCTGGGCAAGATAGCCGAACTGTCAGACCGCGGCACCAAAATTCACTTTTTCACGGGCAATCACGATATCTGGGTTTATGACTACCTGCCGGCAGAAATCGGACTGACCCTATACCGCAACAATGTGGCCCGGGATATTGACGGTTTTCGCTTCTTCATAGGTCATGGTGACGGGCTTACCCATCATGACAGCGGATACAGGCTGATGAAATCCGTTTTTTCCAACAGGGTCCTGCAATGGTTGTTTGCCCGCATTCACCCCAACGCATCCCTGGCCTTGGGTCACCGCTGGTCGCGTTCAAGCCGGTTTGCCAAGGGCATCGTTGCCGAACCATACCGGGGCGACGACCGCGAGTGCCAGGTTATTTTTGCACGGGAAACGGTGAGGAAGGAGCCTTATGATTTTTTTATTTTTGGCCACCGCCATCTGCCCTTTGATATTAAGATTGGGGACAGGACAAGGGTCATCAACCTGGGCGACTGGATAACCCGGTTCACCTATGCCGTATGGGAGAATAAAACCCTGGAACTCCATTCCATTTTGCCGGAAAAGGAAATGGAAATCATCAGGAATTATCAATGAGGCTGTTAAGCTGCAAGTCTTTTAGGCTGATAGGCTGTTAGTCTCAACATTGCTCTTCCCTACCTTCACTCTTTCACCCTTTCACCTTTTCACTGTTCCACCTTTCCACTGTTCCACCGAAAAAAAAAGCTGCCCCGGAGACGGGGCAGCTTTTTTTTTATCGGTTCCCTCCTACATCATGATCAGGTTCATGGTAAGGGTAACACCCACCATTACAATGGATACCATGGTCATGAGCTTGATAAGGATATTCAGCGAAGGTCCGGAGGTATCTTTAAAAGGATCTCCCACCGTGTCGCCAACAACAGCTGCCTTGTGAGAATCGGAACGTTTGCCGCCCAGGTTGCCTTCTTCGATGAATTTTTTTGCATTGTCCCATGCACCACCCGAATTGGCCATAAAGATCGCCAGGATGAAGCCTGAGGAAACACTGCCCAGCAGCAATCCCATCACACCGGCAATGCCAAAGATCACGCCCATCACGACAGGAATGCTGATGGCCAGCAGGGAGGGCAACAGCATTTCGCGCTGCGCTCCTTTGGTGGAAATGGCTACGCAACGTGCATAATCAGGTTCCGCTTTGCCTTCAAGAATGCCGGCAATTTCGCGGAACTGGCGGCGAACTTCTTCCACCATGCTCTTGGCGGCACGGCCAACGGCATTCATGGTCAGCCCGCAGAACAGGAAAGCAGCCATGGCTCCGATGAAAACGCCAACCAGCACCTTGGGATTCATAATGTTCACGTCAAACAGCCGCAGGATATCCATCATACTGCCCTTGATCAATTCCGCGGTAAACGGATGGTCAGGATGAAAATGGATCATACCCTGCCGTGCTTCTTCCAGGAAAGATGCCAGCAAAGCCAGCGCCGTAAGAGCGGCCGATCCGATGGCGAATCCTTTGCCGGTGGCAGCCGTTGTATTTCCCAGTGAGTCAAGAGCATCGGTTCTTTTCCTGACTTCGGGTCCCAGATGGCTCATCTCGGCATTTCCGCCGGCGTTATCGGCGATAGGACCGTAAGCATCGGTGGCCAGGGTAATACCCAGCGTTGAAAGCATGCCGACGGCTGAAATGGCGATGCCGTAAAGGCCCATGTTGAAATTGGTGAAATTCCAGGAACATGAAAATCCATAAGCCAGGATGATGGCAATGCCCACGATCAGAACCGGGATGGCAACCGAGATCATGCCGGTGCCGATGCCCGAGATAATAACGGTGGCAGGTCCGGTTTGTGAGGCATCTGCAATCCGCTGTGTTGGCCTGTAGGAAGAAGAGGTGAAATATTCAGTCGACTGTCCGATGCCAATCCCGGCCAACAGGCCAACGATCATGGATGCCCATACCCCGTTATAATTGAAAGGGGTTCCTTTGAAGAGGTACCAAAGAACAACCCAGGCCAGGATGGCGATCATCACGGCACTGGAATTGACTCCGAAACCCAGTGATCGCAACAGCTGTTTTTGTGTAGCGCCTTCTCTGGTGCGGACGAAAAATATCCCCAGTATTGAAAGGATAATGCCCACGGCAGCGATCACCATGGGGGCAATCACCGCACGGAAAGCCAGGTCAGCTCCCAGTGAAACAAAAGCGGCAGCGCCAAGGGCAGCGGTGGACAATATCGCACCGCAGTAGGATTCGTATAGATCAGCGCCCATGCCGGCTACATCGCCCACGTTATCACCCACGTTGTCGGCAATGGTAGCGGGATTCCTCGGGTCGTCTTCCGGGATACCGGCTTCAACCTTACCCACCAGGTCAGCTCCGACGTCG
>CAYMJH010000057.1:0-20206 GCA_964390385.1 uncultured Bacteroidales bacterium
TTGTCATTTGATTTTACCATCCATGAGCCTTCAATCCAGGGTTGCTCGTCGAGCAGGTTATCATCGCCGCGCCTTTCCCAGCCGTGTTTCGAGGCTTGCGCGTAAACCACGTTAACGACTGAGCCTTTTTCCTTAAAGGTTACCGGATCAATTTCAACCACGCTGATCGGGGCATTGTTGGACAGGCCTGAGCACATATACAACTTTCCGTCATCGTCAAGAAAGAAGGCCGGATCACCATAACTCTTGATAACAGGACCCTGTTGCCATATGCCGGACATAGGATCACCGGTCTTATAAATCCTTGTACCGGCCGAGGTGACAAAAAATAATGAATCCCTCATGGCAACAATGGCGGGTGCATAGCCTTCAACATCCAGGCCTTGCGGGACAATTAAAGTCCAGGAACGAAGATCAGGTGATGTCCAATAGCCGCCGGAACGCGAAGCAAATAAATAATAATTATCCTTGAATAATACAATTACCGGATCGGCTGCCTCACGGGCATCAATGGCGTCAACCATAAATCTGTAATTCAGGTTAAGCGGATTGCAAAATGTTTGCGGTTCGCTTGCAGGTTGCGCCATAATAAAATAACCTGACCCCAAGGTCAGCATAAGCACTATTCGGCATATCCTTGATCGCATCGTAAATTCCTCCTGTGTTTTTTTGATTTACTAATGGGTTAATAAACATTCAGCATAAAGGATCTTGAATAAGTATCTGCATTGAATTTTACAATGTACATACCCGGTCCGATGGATGCCTCTTTTGGCTCAAACTCAAACAGGTGGGGTCCGGGGTTTTGTCTGTTTTCTGAAAATGAGCCTACCCGTCTGCCCGGCAGGTCAAATATTTCAATCGTAACATCTGAAGCAACGGGTATATAGTAACTTATTGTGACATGGGTTGAGGCTGGGTTCGGGTAAAGCTTAACCCTGTATACGCCTTCAGTTTCTTTCTCATTAATATTATCAATGGTTGTTTGAAAGCAGAACCAGTTTAACCTGCAGGCACCTTTCTGTTGTGATTTGAACACCAGGTATACATCCCTGACACCGGAAATGCCGTTTAACGTGCACCATTGATTGTGATAGGTATTAATATCCTGTGAGGGTACAATGTTTAAGGTCCCGGCCAGGGTCCCGTTCAGGCTGTCGAGCCTGATCTGAATACTCGCTCCGCCATAATTTACGGAAGCCAGCCTTGCAGTAAACTGCAGGGCTTCATTTTCGAAATCGAGATTCTTATAAACTACATAACTGTCATTGATCAGCGAATCGATGCTTTGTCCTCCCTCCGCACACGCTGCCAGCTTCACGGTGGACGACTTGTTTTCAAAGTGCTCGGCTTCCATTCTTGAGAAAGGATCCTGGCGATAGGTTGCCGATATCATTCCCCCGGTAACAACGATCTGGCTGTCCAACCGTATATCATCAGATGAACTGCCGGCCAAAAGATTCACTTTACCGTCTTCAACCACAAATGCTCTTGAATTCACATCATAAACAGCCAGAGCATCATGCCTTAAAACTAAATTTACTGTTTTTGTTTCGCCGGGCTGCAGGGTTATTCTTTCAAAATCCTTTAATTCTTTAATGGGTCTGGCTAAGGCTGATGAATCTATTTTGACATACAGCTGCACCACCTCATCGCCTTCAACTTCGCCGGTGTTTTTCACGTCCAGGCTTATCGCAAGCGAATCACCGGGATTCAAATGCGCTGAACTTAATGCAAGATTACTGTACTCGAAAGACGTATAGCTCAGTCCATATCCAAACGGGTAGAGCGGGGCGCCCTTAAAATACATGTAAGTCCTGTTATTTTTGATATCATAATCATTCATCGGGGGAAGATCAGCGACAGATTTATACCAGGTTGTGCTCAGTTTTCCGCCGGGATTATAATCACCGAACAGCACATCGGCAATGGCAGTGCCCTGTGCCTGGCCATTGTACCATGCACAAACAATGGCCGGGATGCTGTCCTGTGCCCAGTTAACAGCCAGTGAAAATCCGGTGACCAGCACCACTATGGTTCTCGGGTTTGCCCTGGATACAGCCTGAATGAGTTGTTCCTGGGCTCCCGGCAGGTTCAATGAGGTACGGTCGGAGCTTTCATCGGCAACGCTTAGGTCGGTACCGCAGACAACAATGGCAACATCAGCTTTTTTGGCCGTATTTACGGCTTCATCAATGGCATTCTGGTCAACAGCCCCTCTGATCGAACACCCGTAGGCATAATGCACGGTTTTTCCGGATGATGCGGTATCATCAGGATTATAGAACCTGAACCAGTTCACATTGAACAAATACCCGGATCCCCCGGTATATTTCAGGTAAACGTCATGTTTACCCGACAGACCTGTTACGCCTGATGAAATCGTTGTCCAGCTTTGCCATCCGCCTGTTCCGGGAACCGGGTAGGTCCCTATCAGCTGACCGGTCAGACTGTCAAGCCTTGCTTCTATATTTCCGCCACTTGTCGCGCTGGCCACGCGAATGTCAAATAGGCTCATTTCGGTTGTAAAGCTTATACTGTCATACCGGGTGTAATCACCATGCTGTATGTATCCTATATTGCTGCCTCCTTCATTGCAGCTTTGTACCTGTATACCGCTTTGAAAGGTAAAGTTTTCGGCTTCAATCAATCCTTTGGCAGGCTCAACGCCGAGTTTTGCCACTATACCCTGCAAGGGAGTGACTGAAACGGAAGGAGTGCCACTGTAACCTCCCAGCTGAACAGTGTTGGCATTAGGACCTATTACAGCAACCGATTGAATGGAATCCTTGTTCAGGGGGAGGATTGAATCCTGATTTTTCAATAATACTATGGCTTCCCTGGCCGCTTCCAGGGCCAACTCGCGGAATTCCCGGCAATCGAGCAGGGAGTCAGGTATGGAAGAATACGGTACGGCAGAGGGCGGGTCAAATTCACCTAATAAAAATCTGGCTTTAAATACTCTTTTTAAGGCCGTGTTCACATCCTCTTCCGTCATCAGGCCACTGTTTAAAGAACTGCCGGCGCTGGCAGGATAGGTGGTTCCGCAATTAAGATCGGTACCGTTTTTTATTGACAGCGCTGTTGCCTGATGTGCCGTTGGTACAAAAAGATGGGCATTCCATACGTTGGCTGCGGCATCGCAGTCCGATACGACATATCCGTTAAATCCCCATTCTGTTCTGAGAATATGCGTAAGCAATGTGCGATTGGCAGGCGAGGGTGTTCCGTTTACCGCATTGTATGCACTCATGACCGAGTATACCTTTCCTTCGGTGACACAGGCTTTAAAAACAGGCAAATAATACTCCCTCAGGCTTCGCTCATCAACATCCGATGAAATGCTGTAACGGTTCACCTCAATATTGTTGCAGGCAAAATGTTTAGCGGTTGCCACCGTCTTTAAGTATTTCTGATCAGAACCCTGCATGCCTTTGATGAATTGCAGGGCTATCTGCGTAGCGAGATAGGGATCCTCGCCATAGTTTTCTTCGGCCCGCCCCCATCTCGGATCACGGGCCATGTTTACCGTGGGACTCCAATAGGTCAGTCCCTTACCGGTGGTATTATGCTTAACCCTGGCCTCGTCTGAAGTTGCCGAGGCAACCCGAAGGATGAGACCCGGGTTCCAGGTTGATGATAATGCAATGGCCTGGGGGAAGGACGTGGCCAGTCCCGACCGGGCCACTCCATGCAACGCCTCACTCCAGTAATTATAGGCAGGAATTCCCAGCCTCGTAATGGCCGGGGCTTCATTTCCCAACTGAGCAATTTTTTCAGATAATGTCATCCTCGAAATGAGATCATTGACCCTTTCATCGAAAGACAAGGTGTTATCCTGAAAGGGTAATTGAGCTGTAACAAGGAATGCCTGCCGGATCAAAAAAAATATTCCCAGGAATATCCTGATCCGGTCTGTTTTTACAACAAATTCTTTTAAGTTCATGTCAGGCAATGCTGATTTGGATGTATCAAATTTATACTAATTAATTCAAGTTACCTGATATAAAACCATATTCGGTTAAAGTAACGGGAATGAATATCTGTGAAAGAGCATAATCCGGATTGTTTTCACTGTTAAATTTCCGTCATTTGCCGGTTTCAACCATTCCCGGCAAAGGGAGGTGAGGGGATTATTCTTTGCGGATTAAACGGCCGGCGGTAATTTGCCGATTTTGTAATTTCAGGACATAGTTTCCCGGTTGACATGAACTGAGGTCAAGCTGATGTTCCCCTTTAAACAACATTTGTTGCTTCAGGATCATCAGTCCGGATAAATCATATAAATAGCAATCAGATTCGTCGAAAGGATTGTCAATGATCAAATGATCACCAGCCGGATTCGGATACAGTTTGAAATCAACATCTGAACTGAAATGCAATGAGTTAGGATTATCAGGGAACCGTAAGCTGCTTTCGTAAAACAGTGATTTGCCTATTCTTATATCCATATCTTCGTTGCTCAGAGCACTACGCAGTGAGGCGGTATCAGAGGCACCGAAATGATAAATATATAAAACATCAGGGTTTATTTTCCGGGCAGTTTCCGCAGCCATGTTTACAGTCATGGTATAGGGCAGGTTCATCGGGAGAAAGGCAACATCTATGATACCGAGGCTGTCCATTTCGGGAATGCTTTCGGTATCACCGGCAACATATACTCTCTTCTCACCGAAAGTAAAAATATAGCCGTTCCCTGTCCCTTTCGGATGGTATGATGAATTCACTATGTTATGAGCCGGAACAGCTTTGACGGGAATTCCCTTTGCAACCAGGCTGTCACCGTTATTCATTACCAAAGTAGTACCGTTGTAGGTACCCAGATTTTCAACCGCTTGTGTACATATCATTAAGGTTGAATCTGTTTTAATTTTATTTAATGCAGCAACATCATAATGGTCGGAATGGCCGTGGGTAATAAAAATAATATCTGCATCGGGCAATGCATTATAATCAGCCTGAGAGGAATATGGATCTATGTGTATTATCAGATTTTTATATTCAAAATACAATGAACCATGTCCCAGGTTATGGATGGCAAAGGTATCCTGGCCAACGGAACCCGAACCGTTAAGACTTACGGATAAATACAGGCAGAGTATGCCTGCCTGCAAAAATACCTTTTGAATGCTTTTCATATTATTCTTTGTTTGATTATGGGTTCTTTATGAAACTAAATATAATGAAATGTAAACATAGGAAGCAGCGTTTTTGTTTTCTGCTCCGGCTTGCTGTTAATTATCCGCAGGATGACAAAAATTTCGGCTTTTGCTCATTTTTTTTACACCTTTTTCATTTAAAAAAACTATAAATTTCAGTGCTGATTCATGTTGCAATAGTCGGGACGATTTATCGCATACCTTTTGCTTATGTTAAAGGTATAAAATATACAACAAAGCATAATTATTATAAACAGTAACTAATACCACCTTTTATGAAAACAACTTCCCGGTTCAAATCTATTGTTATGTTCCCTGGTCTTATGCTTGCTTTTAATATTACCATAGCACAGAAGCCTGCCATTATTAATGATTCCATTTTTTCAAAAGTACTGAATGAACAGCGCAAAATCAATATTCGTCTGCCTGAAGAATATAAGCCGGGCTCTGATGCAACCTATGATGTCGTATATATGATCGATGGTGAATGGAATCTCGATAACTTTTCATTTATCTATAAGTTTGCCCGGGATGAAAAGTACCTTCCTCCTCTTATCCTGGTAGCTTTACCCAATACATACACCATCGAGGGTAATATGCGCGACCGTGACTTTTTGCCTGAAAAAATGACGGACAACAAGAAAGCAGGCGGAGCCGATAATTTCCTCGCCTTTCTGAAAAACGAGGTCATTCCCTATATCGATAAAAAGCTGCCCACCAGCGGCGAAAACAGCTTGTTCGGACACTCCTACGGGGGCTTATTTACCCTTTATGCATTGCTAAAGGAACCCGACCTGTTTACGAATTACTATTGTTCCGATCCTGCCTTTCAATGGAAAAACAAACGTATGGTAGAAATTGCCACCGCAACATTTGAGAATACGCCTGATCTGAATAAAACGTTGTGGATAAACGGCATTGAGGAAACCTATATGTATATGGGTATCGACAAAATGGATTCAGTGCTAAAAGTTATGGCACCCAAGGGACTTCGCTGGAAAATCTCGTATTATCCGAACGAAACTCATAATTCAGTCCGGCTCAAAGGCATTTACGATGGATTGAAGTTCACCTATAAGGGTTACAACTCCGCATCATTAGCATTCCATCCAATGAACGGATCGGTCCTTGATGGAAAACCATTGCGGATATTTCTTGCCGGTAACTATCCTGATGTGCACTATACCGTTGACGGTTCGGAACCTGATACCGCTTCGGAAAAAGCTTCACAGATGTTCGAGATATCCGGTCCCGCAAAACTGACGGTTAAATCATTCAGCGAAAACAAAAAATATGGTGCCACTGCAAAAGGCAATTTTGAGCTGAGTAAAGTATGGCCTGCTCTTCCTCAAATTAAAAATGCAAAAGCGGGAGGTCTGCGTTACGCGTATTATGAAGGGAAATGGGAAGCATTGCCCGACTTCACCCAATTAAAGGCAGCTAAAACAGCCATCGCCGACAGTTCGTTCAGTCTTGAGATGCTGCCTGCCCAATCGGATTTCGGATGTGTGTTCGAAGGATACCTTAAGATTGACCTGGAAGGATACTATATCTTCGGTCTTGATTCCGATGACGGATCAAAGCTGTTTATCAATAACCGTGAAATCATCACTAACGACGGTTTGCATGGAAGCGGTGATTTCAAATCTTATGCAGCTCCGCTGCAAAAAGGCTTTTATCCTGTTCGCTTAGAATATTTTCAGGGAGGAGGCGGTCGTCAGCTGCAATTTGTTTATCTGCCGCCCAATCAAAACGAGCCTGTAAATGTGCCGTTTAAGATGATGTATTATAAATAGGCACCCATTGATGCCTGGTATCTGAACAAAAAACTGGTTCAAGCCTGCCTGACCGGCAGTCAGGCTTAACAAAGTGTAGCTTGGACCTTTTTTGTTTATTACCTTGCGGCTTGGTACGGTATTTTATAACACAACCAGATTTCTGCCCTATGAATAGATCACTCCGATAAATTATATTATTTTTATCCAACACTAAAAACAATTCTCATGAAATGCCAACGAATGCTTTTTTTTCTTGCGATAGCTTTTTGCCTGAAATCCTTTGCAGGTTGCTACGGTCAGTCTGACGTAGAAGGAAAAATCGATCAGCTGATCAACCAGATGACCCTGGAAGAAAAGATAAACATGATTCATGCATCGGGTACTTTTTTAAGCGGCGGGGTTCAAAGGCTTGGGGTTCCTGAATTGCGGATGAGCGATGGCCCCTGTGGCATTCGTATGGAAATAAAGAGGGAAAACTGGGACCTGGCCGGCTGGAGCAATGACAACGGAACTTATTTCCCTGCCCATTCGGCTATTGCAGCAACCTGGGATACTTCGCTGGCATGGAAATTCGGACTGGAACTTGGCCGGGAATCAAAGATCAGGGGAAAACATGTTCAGCTGGCTCCGGGCATCAATATTATACGCACCCCGCTGTGCGGCCGGAATTGGGAATATATGAGCGAAGATCCGTTTCTTGTTTCCGGCCTGGTTGTTCCCGTTATTCGGGGTATGCAGTCGAATAACGTTGCGGCGTGCTTAAAACACTATGCTTTAAACAACCAGGAAACTGACAGGGGAACCATTGACGTGTATGTCGATGAACGTCCCCTGCGCGAAATTTACCTGCCGGGTTTTGAAGCGGCAGTGAAAGAAGCCAATGTGTTATCAGTGATGGGAGCCTATAACAAATTCAGGGGTCAGCATGCCTCTTACAATGAATATCTTATCGATGATATTCTGAAAGGAGAGTGGGGCTTTAAAGGTCCCGTAATATCCGACTGGGGTGCCTGCCACAGCACGTTTGAAGCTGCCCTTTGCGGGCTCGATATTGAAATGGGCACCCGTAGCTCTTCCTTTGACCAGTATTATCTTGCAGCCCCCTTGATGAAAGCGGTGGAGCGGGGGAAAGTGGATGTCAGGTTCATCGATGACAAAGTAAGGAGAATTCTCTATCTGATGAACCAGATCAATGCGATCAATGAAACGGATTTCGACACAACAGGGATGTATGCAAAACTTGCCGTTCCTGAAAGAGTGGCTGTGGCGAAACAGATCGCTGAAGAGTCTGTTGTGCTTTTAAAGAATACGGGTAATTTTTTGCCTCTTGACCTGTCGAAAATTAAAACACTGGCCGTGATCGGTGACAATGCCACACGCAGGCATGCGCTCGGAGGAATGAGCACGACCATGAAAGCCCGGTATGAAATTACACCGCTGGAGGCACTTCAGAAAAGGCTGGAGGGGAAAGTCACGATCCATTTTGTTCAGGGCTATGATGTACCGGAACCTGCCTGGAGAAGAAGTGCCTCGCCCGCACAAACGCTGTCTTCAGTGTTGGACAGTGTAAACGAAGAACGGTTCAAAGAGGCTGTTGAAGCAGCCAAAAGATCAGATTACGTTCTGGTCTTCGGAGGACTGAACCACAACTGGGGCAATGATACCGAAGGCGCTGACAAGCCGTCAATGAAGCTTCCTTACGGGCAGGACAGGCTGATCAGTGAAATATTGAAAGTAAATCCGAGGACAGCTGTATTACTGCTTTGCGGAAGCCCGGTTGAACTGGGCGAATGGTTTGACCATGTGCCGGCACTGCTGCAGCATAGCTATCTGGGCATGGAAGGAGGGACGGCATTGACTGAAATAATTTTCGGCGATGTCAATCCTTCAGGAAAATTGTCCATGACCTTCCCGAAAAAACTCAACGACTCACCCGCCCATGCACTGGGTGAATACCCGGGCCGCTGGGGCAGGGTTCAGTATAATGAAGGCCTCCTGGTCGGTTACCGGTATTTCGACACAAAAAATGTGGAACCCATGTTTCCCTTTGGATATGGTCTTTCTTATACCACATTCGAATATGCCAATCTAAATTTGCCTCCGGCATTCAGGACGGATCATGGTGAATTTTCAATATCATTCGAGATAAAAAATAACGGAAAGCGCGTTGGAAAGGAAATAGCACAGGTATACATCCGGGATATGGAAAGCAGTGTTGAAAGGCCTTTTAAGGAATTAAAAGGTTTCGGCAAAGTGAGCCTGAAGCCCGGCGAGTCGAAAAAAGTGATAATTAAACTCAATAAAAGGGCCTTTCAGTTTTATGATCCTGAAAAGATGCAATGGGTTGCTGAACCGGGAAAATTTGAAATATTGGTCGGAAGCTCGTCAAGGGATATCCGGCTAAAGGGTGAGATGGAATTACAATGACCTGTACGGGATAAGGCCGCTTCACCTGCGTGGAGTAGGCAATATACACCGGCTTGTGCTGGCTTTTATGTTTGGTTTTCCATTATATGACTTAGTTTAGTAAACGAAAAAATGTAAATTGCAGGCAATTCTTTTACATGAGAAACCGGTTTTATAGCTTCATTTCCATTCCGGCATTTGCTATACTTTATTTTCAAACGGCTGTGACGGTCATTGCTATCCTGCCGTTTGCCTATCTCCGTTATAAAAAGGCGGTTAAAATGTTCGTACACCTTTGGGCTAAGTCGGTGTTTTGGATCTTAGGAAAAAAACTGAGAATCTATGGTATTGAAAATTATTCAAAAGACAAACGATATATTATCATTGCCAATCATGCAAGCCTGTTCGACATTATGGCCATCATGTCGTTCTGCCCAGATGTGGCATGGTTCGGACATGAGCGCCTTATGAAAATACCGGTTTTTAACCATGTCCTGAAAATGATTAACTACATGCCTACAATGGAACCTACCCTAAAGAATACAAAACTAATGCTGGATGAGATGAGTCAAAAAGTGAAATATCACACCATTGCCATCTTTCCGGAAGGTACAAGGACACTTGATGGCAATATGAATGAATTCTTCAGGGGATTTGTTTATATATTGAAGTCGTCAGATGCAATAATACTACCTGTAACGCTCAATGGTTTCTATTCCCTGAAGCCCAAAAACCGGTTTTATATTGACTTTAGCGCTAAAGTATGTGTCGTAATAAATAAACCAATAAATTCCGCTGATTTAAAGATAAAACCTGACTATGATATTGTAGCAGAAATGAAAGAAATCATTGAATCAGGTATTTTTAGTCATTCTATTTGAAAGGTTCACACCATATCAATAAATGGAGAAATTGCAGCATAAAGAATGGGTATTTATAATCAATCCTGTCGCGGGCAATGGATACGCAAAATCATTAAAGCCCAAAGTGGAGGAAATGATACATAAATATTCCATTGATGCCTTGATTGTGTTTTCCGAAAGGCCTGGACATGCTGCCCGGTTAGCCAGGCATTGTACCGAAAACGGTTCGAAGTATATCATTGGCGTTGGCGGAGACGGTACGTTCAATGAAATTGCCTCCGCTGTTATCCATACAAAAAATGTAGTTGTTGGCATTGTCCCTGCCGGCACTGGCAACGATTTTGTACAGATTTTGGGCTTCCCCGATCACTTTGCTGAAGAACACTGGAAAGTGTTATTCGAAAAAAGAACCATTTCGATGGATGTCGGCATGTGCAACGGATTACCCTTCTTTAACGGAATGGGGCTGGGATTCGATGCCCAGGTTGCTGCTGAGAACTATATTGAGCCGGGTGAAGTTAAAAGGGGGGGGAAATACAAGTACATCTATCACATTCTTAAAACATTGTTGTTATATAAAGAAAAAAGAATGACCGTTTTGTCAGCCGGGCCCAACCATGAAACAGATTGTTTCATTAACACCGTTTCCATAGGCAGAAGGTTTGCCGGTGGTTTTTTCCTCACTCCTGAAGCCATAGCGAACGACGGCTTACTGGATGTCTGCATGATAGAAAAACTTTCCCTCCTGGAACGGCTTATGATTTTGCCAAAAGTGCCCAAAGGTGAGCATCTGCGGCATAAAAAAGTGAACTATTATCAAACCGACAGTATAAAAATAGAATTCACTCATGAAGTCCCGTTTCACCTGGATGGGGAGTTACACTTCTCAAAGCAGTTCGAGATAAATATTTTGCCGGGCGCTATTGGAATTATTTATAATGCTGCAGGGAATCATTTTTTCAGGACGGAATAATCTGAACAAATGGGATATGCCGCCTTTTTTGATCTCGACAACACCCTGTTGAAAATTAACAGCGGAAAAGCATTCATACGCAGGGCATACAAAAACGGATTGCTGTCACATGGGAAATTGATTTATGCTTACGACCTTGCCCTGTTATACAAATTGAATCTGATCAGTCCCCTGGCCATCATAGAAAAACTTAACGGCTGGTTAGCTGAAACACCGGTTGATGATATAGAATTATTATCTAACGAAATAGTAGAAAAGGATCTTATTCCGGCTATAAGACCCGAAATAGTCCAAGAGATCAGCATGCACAGGGAACAAGGAGCAGATCTGGTCATTCTTTCATCGGTAATAGCTTCAATCTGTATTCAACTGGCCAGATACCTGAAGATGCATTCAGTGATTTGTTCTGAAATGGAGGTCGTGAATCAGCATTATAACGGACAACCCTTAGGCAGATTTTGTTTTAGGGATGAAAAGCTCGCCCGAATGAACCGGTATCTTCATATTAAGGAATATACCTGTGAAGATTCTTATTATTATGCCGATTCCATTGATGATCTGCCGGTTTTGCAGTCGGTTGGTCATCCTGTTTGCGTTAATCCTGATAAGCGCCTTGAAAAGATAGCCAGAAAAAACAATTGGGTCATTCATTCATGGTAGTGTAAAGCCATTGCTGTAAAGGCCGGAAATAATCACCGGTCTTCGCCTGAAACGGGTCCAACCCCGATCTCCCGTGGATGAATGAATGGAGATCCGGCTATTCTGCTTCAGTAAAAACCATTTTATCAATGTTGAAAAAATTGCCGTCAACCACAAGCTTTAGAACATGCTGGCCTGCATCCAGATCAATTTCACTTTTTATTACTTCCCATGATTGAAAGCCTGAAGTGAATGGAACAGTAACTAAACCTGTAATATCCTTTCCATCACATTCAATATGCAGTTTTCCGCTATCGTAACCGGATGCTACATATAACTGTATCTGATAAGTTGAAGTTTTACTGACTTTAACGGTATAGGCCATCCAGTCTCCTGTATGCGTCCATCCAACATTATATCCGCCTGCAGAGCATATCTCAATATCCACACCCGTATCAGGCCGGTATTGCCTTCCCTCGTTTATGTCATCCGCGTCAGCGTATGCATCGCCCGGACAGCCCATATCAAAATCTTCGGCTTCAACGGTGCCCGGTATGCTTTGCGGTTTGTAAGGTTCCTGTTTTATCTCACATACCTCCAGGAGTTTCCATTTAAAAGAAAAACCTTTTTCTGAATCCTTCAATTCAGCTCCGAACCCTTCCTTCAATAGTGTACCCATCGCCAGCATTTTCTCAGCAAATTTTTTATTGGAAATGATCACTGAACCCTGGCGTGCATCGTCAATTTTCCAAAGCTGATGGTCTTCTCCGCTGTAATCAGCCATTGCCAGGTTCTTTGCTGATTTATGGCATTCAAGTACCTGCTGGTTACTCCCGCGGTTTCGGATTACATAAATACCTTTGCCTTTTGCCTCCAGCTTCCACTGGTTTTCAATATCCGTTCTCTTTCCGCTCAGTTTTAAATCCTTTCCAAGAACCAGACTTCCATTATGGCCAGCAGGAACCATATGATAATGAGGCGCGCAATCAACTTCAGCATACATGTCAAGGGGATGCATCCTTTCCCGGAAGTTTAATTTCAGCACATAGGCCAGTTCTTCAATTTTTGACCGGGGCAAACTGACAATTAATCCATTGATATCCTGTCTGAAATTCAATGGCAAATAGTGTCCGGTTTCACCATTTATTAGTTCAACAGTTTCCAAATTTCTCAGGTCCATTCTTTTGGAAGATAAAGTTTTTAAAATAATTTCTTTATCACCTTCTTCCCATCCCAGTAAAATAGCATATAGCGTTTTATAATCTTTCGACCGGGTGTAACGAATATCCTTGGCGGTTCCTGCTACCGGGGCTCCCATTATGCCATGGGCAGCTCCCATCTGAGTGGGGCCTTCACCAAATTTTTCCCAGGCACGTGTGGCATACACGGCTTCACCATATTTTTTAAGCCATGCTCCCATCGACAGCAGAATGTCCTTTTGTTCCTGTGGTATCGTACCATCGGCTTTGGGTGAGATATTGAGCAGCAGGTTTCCGTTTTTGCTTATTCTGTCGATAAAACCATGGAGTACCTGTTTTTTGGAATAATACCCGATGCCTTCGGTATAACACCAGCTTGATGAACTGATTGCATCATCGGTAAGCCAGTAATTTTCAGTAATGTCTGTGGGCCCGCCGCGTTCATAATCGAGCACTGCACATTTCGTGTTAAGGCCATCCTTATAGGTGGCAACAACTTCTTTGTCCCATTCCGTTGCTTTATTGTAGTAGTAAGATAAAAACTCCAGCAGAACCGGCGTTGAAATAATATGTAAATTGAAATCCTGCCAGATGATGTCGGGTTTATAATTGTCAATGATTTCTTTATGTTTACCCAGCCAAAATGCCTCGTTATTTTCTTTTCCCTGCTGGCCGAATAACATCTGCAGCCTGGGATCGTTTGTTTCAGGCACATGTTCGTAAAATCCGGTAATGTTATAGGCATGATGCATGGAGAGGATCACCTTCAGATCCTTTTGACGGATGGCATTCGTTAACAGGCCAACCAGATCGAGTTTCGGGCCCATATCTTTCGCGTTCCAGGGATTAATCCCGGATGCCCACATGGAGAATCCATCGTGGTGTTCGGCTACCGGACCTGCAAATTTTGCTCCTGCATCGGCAAATAACTGCGCCCATTCATCAGGGTCGAATTGACCGCCTTCAGATTTAAGTCGGGGTGCAAACTGAACAAAATTTCCTTTCTTGTCCGTTGCCCCGGTTATGAAATTATTATATGGCCACTGACCGGTTTCGCCATAGGTCGCAATATGATGCCGGTTTTCAGAGGAGCCTTTTATATACATAGTCCGTGGATACCATTCGTTCGCAAAGGCAGGAACCGAATACACCCCCCAGTGGAAATAGATGCCAAACTTGGCATCTCTGAACCATTCGGGAACGGGGTCAGACTTTTCCAATGATGCAAATTCAGGCTGAACCTTTTGAGCCTGAACTGAAAATTTTGCTGTAACTCCTATGATAATGGACAATAGCAAGAATGTCTTAATTGCTTTCATTCCCTGTATTTATTTTTTGCATAAATATAGCTTAATAATGGAGTAAAAAATTAGTTTAATAATGAATACAAAAGTATTAATACATAGCTATATAGGTTAGTCAAATTTTATTGAAATATCTTTTCCTGCATATGAAACCTGCTTATTTGTATACTTTACAGCAATTCCAACACCTTCAGTTTCATTCACCAGCATCACGTTGAAAATTCGCTTCGTCAGGTAACCGGGGAAAAATCCCTGTCTTTTACCAACAGTCAAGGATTGGTTCTTTTCATTCCATGTGAATGGAATAATCGTATATTCACCCTTTTCGTAGTTGTAATTGTCGCCTTCATCTTCGTACAAATCAAATTGCCCATCGGCTCCCGGGTAGATGCGGATCTCCAGGGTATCAGCAGGTTTCTCCCCCGCATATTGAATGGACTTTCCCATGGGAAGAACGGAGCCGGCCTTTACAAACAAAGGTATTCTGTCGGGAGGAGCCTCAGTTTTTATTGTTTGTCCGCCATGGAATTGCTTCCCTGTCCAGAAGTCAAACCAGCCGGATGATTGGGGCAGATAAACCTCCTGTTCATAAACACCGGGTTCGGTTACCGGGGCAACAAGCATCGATTTTCCGAATAAATACTCATATTGACAATTCACTGCTGTAATATCTTCCCTGAAATCCATTACCAAAGGCCGCATCATGGTTGATCCGTTTTTTGTCACCTCCCAGGCTGTGGAATAAATATAAGGAAGTAAACGGTAACGCAGGTTCAGCATTTTACGGATGTTATCCTCAACACCTGGTCCGTATTTCCAGGGTTCGGTTTCAGTCTGGTATCCATGAATGCGGAATATAGGATTGAAGGTTCCCCATTGAAACCAACGGATGAGCAACTCGTGATATTTTTCATCTGAATATTGCGAATTCCCCGGGCGAAAAAAACCTCCTATATCAGTTGTCCAATAGGGTAAACCGGTAATGGTATAATTTAGTCCTGCCACAATCTGGTTTTTGTATGCATCCCAATTACCGCCAATATCGCCCGACCAGTTGATCGTTCCATATTTTTGCTGACCCGGAAAAGCCGATCGTGTGAGGATACAAACCCGTTTTTCGGAGGAAATTTCACGTTGCCCTTCATAAACAGCCTGACAAACCAACAGGGGATAGGTTAAGCGGTAAAAGTCGCCTGGTCCAATGTAGGTTTTCCTGCCCCGTAAATCATCATTTTCGGGTTCGGTGGCATCCATCCACCAGGCATCGACGCCATGAGCAAACAGATTTCTATTCAACGTGTTCCAGTATTCTTTTCTTGTTTCAGGGTTGAAATAATCCAGCCATTTGCTATCGGGTATATAGCGGTCTTTGGCCAGGTATTCTTTCCCGATTTCAGAATTTTTATCGGGGTTCGACCAGATTGAAATGGCAAAACGGGCATTCAAATCGTGTATCTCTTTAATGAAGCCTGATGGATCAGGATAATTTTTTTCATCAAGCATGGGAACACCCCATCCGTTGTTTCCCCAGTATTGCCAGTCCTGCACTATAACATCCATAGGAAGATTTCGCCTGCGGAATTCTTTAACCGTTTCAACCAGATGAGATCCAGAAGTATAACGTTCCCTGCATTGCCAGAATCCATAGGCCCACAGGGGAAACAAGGGTGCATTGCCCGACAGGTTGCGGTACGCTTTAATCACACTGTCAGCCGAAGGTCCGTAAAACACCACGTAGTCTATCATTTTTGCATGGGGTGAACGAAACACAGTGCAATTTTCTTTCAATTTCCAGGATAGGCTTGGCTGGTTATCTGATTTACAAATCAGTTGTACCCGATGTTCTCCGGCAGCCAGTTTCACTAATGCCCCGGCAGCGGGAGGCAGCCAGAAATTGGTCTGGTCGATACAGGGCTTTCCGTCAATGGCCACGAACTGACGATTGCCCATACCGCCCAGGTCGAGAAACACGGAATATTCACCATCCTGCGGCACGGTAAATTTTCCTGCGTATAATGATTGGTTTTGCATTACCTTCTGTGTGCCGCTGGTGGTTGTGACTTCAGCCATACGGTCATGCCCTGCGGTTTGATCCTGCTTTTCAAGGATTATGAAATGATCAGCCGGATTGAAATCGGTAAGCCCGTACTGGTGCCATAATAATCCATAACCTTTGCCGGAATAAATAAACGGTATTGAAATCTGGGAATTTACCTGGATCAGGCGCCGGGTAATGCCCCTTAAGTTATAATGCCCGTCCTGAAACTGTCCCAGACCGAAAAGAAATTCATCATCCGGTGATTCGAAACTTTGTTCGGCCACAAAACAGGGTTCATTCATTACAGCATCGGGAGTCAGTTTCCGGGCGCCTGCTTTTTCAGCAAGAAATATATTCCCTTTATGGTCAGCAAAAGTCAATTTACCCGTAAGTTTGTCCACTGCTACAATGATGTTTTTTGTTTTTAATTCAATCTTTGCAGCAGCCTCGGTGACCTGAAACACAGGAACCTTTATGTCAGAAGTAAAAACGAGCTCAGGAACCTCGGTTGTTAACTCATTCAAGAATTTGATTCTTACTGCATTCCCGGTCAGAGGGTAAATGCCCAGGGTTCCGTCAGACAACCTTACCTGTATTCCATCGGATACCTGTTTAAATTCCTTATAGGCCTGGGCCTGACAAAGAACAGGGAATAACCCGAAAATGAATAAATATTGTATTCTCATTTTATCAGATATTTTGACTTTCATATGTTTTGCGAAGCATTCATTGGTTCTCCCGGAAATATTTTTGCATGATGTACCAGGATTTCTTTTTCTCTCCGTTTTCGGATATCAATCCTTTCCGGTTATAACCGTTTTGGTATAACTGGTTCATCCGGCTCAGCGACCTGTAATCGAACAACAACCACGGGCATACGCCACATAGGTTGGGAATGGTGCGAAACATTTCTACCTGATTCATATAGATTTGCTCCTGGTACCCTTCTGTCCAGTATGCAGCTTCATCGCTTGGTCCATCGTTGCTGCCAGCCAACGCTTCACCGCCAAATTCTGATATAAATACAGGTTTTTCAGGGCAAGCGAATTTCCACTTTATTTCCGATGGTTTACCTTGCCACGGCAAATACCAGCCAAAGTATTCGTTGATTGCAACAAGGTCGGAATGTTGGTAAAGGGGGTCCCAGACATTTACTGTATGGTTCTCGTAACCCTGTGTGTTAATCACGTGGGAAATCAGTCGTGTGGAATCCAATGCACGGCATTTTTGGGTCAGCTCAATCAGGGCCTTGTCGCGGTTCAGGGTACCTGGATATGTTTCGTTAGAAAGCGCCCATACAATCACCCCGCAAAGGTTTTTGTCCCTGCCAACCATTTCGTTGAGCATTACTTCCATTTTTCGCGGTACAAGGCTGTCGTAAAATTGAATGTGCTGATATACGGGCAGCTCGTCCCAAACCATGAGTCCCATACGCTCGGCTTCCCTTACCATGTTTTCACTGTGCGGATAGTGCGCTAACCTTACAAGATTGCACCCCATTTCTTTTGCCGCACCCAGCAATAACCTTGCATCGTCGGCCGAATATGCCCTGGCCCTTTTATACGGGTTTTCTTCGTGGATATTCACAGCCTTTATAAAAATTGGCTTGCCGTTTAACAATACTTTCCCCCCTTGCGTTTCGATGCACCTGAACCCGATATGTTCGGTAACAGAATCGGTTTCGCTTTTAATGATTACCCTGTAAAATTTCGGATCTTCGGGTGACCAAAGCTGAAACCGGGCGGAAAACGTAACGCTGGCAAGGCCGTATTCATTTGCGCGTGTTTTGTACGATATTTTTAATTCGGGTATCTGTACACTAATATTTTGCCCGGGAACCGCCCCGTTCAGTTGCACCCATCCCAAAACAGTGTCAAGGCTGCCTTTCTTTAACTGGATAAAATAATCAACGATAAAGGCGAGGTTGGTTTCAACCAGATCCACATCCCGGGTGATGCCACCGTAGTTAAACCAGTCGTAACCGGTGCCGGGCAAGCCATTTTCACGTCGATTGTTATTGACCCTGACAATTATGGTATTATCACCATTCTTTACTTTTCCGGTTATTTCAAACTGAAATGGGGTGAAACCGCCTTCGTGGCTGCCAATTTTCTCACCGTTCAGATACACATCGGCCAAATAATTTACCGCCCCGAAATGAAGGAACAATCTTTTCCCCCCAGCAATGGAATAGCTAAATTGCTTTTTGTACCAGACAGTCCCCTCGAAATAAGTTAACTCGCACATTTGGGAGTTAAAATCACCCGGCACCAGCAACTCGGGTCCGCCATCGAACGAGTATTCCACGAAATCGGTCTTGCTTTGCGGTTGCTTTTCCTGCCACACCTGCTTCCAGTCTCCAATCCCTGTTGGGTCAAGAATTACCTGCCATTTGCCATTCAGGCTGGTCAGGCTCCGGGATTTGACGTTGATCATTGTTTGAGACTGTATAGCATTGGCCCAAAGAAAAAGGAAAATGAACAGAGCAATCCATATCCTAATCTGCAAATACATTATCATGCTTTTTCCATTGCTTCCGTTTTCTATCCTATTATCCATTTTTTCAACTCAACTGAAGTTCTTACCCGTTAATTCCTTGCTCAAACGTCAATAAACAACATAATTTATTATTCAGTAACAACATCTACCTCGGCATATCCTGCAACCTCATCGTCCCGGGTATTCTTTACGGCCCTAAGCCTGATATAACGCGTTGTTGCCGGAGCAAAGTTAATAATCTGCAATAACGGTTTGTTTTTGATGTTCGAGAATTCACCTTCGCATACCAGCTTCCAATCGTTATTGTTTTCCGATACATGAAACTGGTAGGTTGTTATGATGCCGGAACTCCATCTTCCCTGATCGGGAAGATATTTAAATCCGGATACATCATAAGTTGCACCTAAATCGACAATTAAATCCACAGGCATTTTTTTATTGCTTTGGTGCCAGACCGTTGATGGATTCCCGTCAAAGATACATGCGGCACTTTTATCTTTTACTCCAACAATTTCCCACTCCTTTTTCGATATATCGAACTTTTCGATGGCAACCGGGCTGCTTTTTCCCGAAGCCGGATCGTGAGCCATTGACCTTATTTCAACTCTTCCATCTGCCATGAATGGCGCTGTAAATAAATTTGAACCTGGTGTTGGCTCACTTCCGTCTAAGGTATAATAAAAAACCGGTCCTATATCGTTTGTTGCTATACTTACTTCCCCGTATTGATTCCGGACAATCGAAGGTGTATTAAGGAATACCGGGGCATTGTAAATACCAATATTGGAAATTACCGGGCAACTTTTCGAACCGGTAATATTGAAACGAACTTTTGAAGCATTAACACCTGGAAACCTGAGAATACGCTTGTACCCAATAGTTGTTTCTTTTGCTATTTCTACCCAGTTGCCTTGAACAAGTGCTTCCAGCGTAAAGGATTTTACGCGCTGGCCCAAACGGATATATTCCTGTACCATAAAACGATTGAAAAGCATTGGCTTGCCAAAATCTATTATCAGCGATGCTTTTTTTACAGTGTCATCGGTAGCCCAATAGGTGTTTTTATTTCCGTCAATGGCATTGGCTGCCGAATATTCTTTATCCTTTCCGCGAACATTGGAGGCTTCGGCTTTCGCTTTTACAGCAAGGTTTACAGCAAACGACTCCTGCACCGTTTCTGCAAAATCCAACGCGGCCTTTTCATCATTCTCATGGATCAATCCATCGGGCATTATTGGAAAATTAAGCAATAAAGCAGCGTTGCGCCCAACAGAATGATAGTAAATATCCATCAGGTGAGGAAGGGTTTTTACCTTGCTATCTTCGTCAGGATGATAGAACCATGCGG
>CAYMJH010000058.1:0-18084 GCA_964390385.1 uncultured Bacteroidales bacterium
GCCGGTAACCGATCTGGTCGACCATAATCAGCGGAGGATCGGCAATTGCCGCAAGACATAACCAAGAAAATACAAGGGGAAGCATTCTTTTCTTTGTTATCATGGCGGGAGGGTGATTTAAGATTTAAGATTTAAGATTTAAGAGTTAAGAAGTTATGGCTTAGGGTAATTGGCGGGATCGCGGGAATAATCAGCCTTAAACAACATCAATCTATAATCAATCTGGATAGCACAACCTGAGTTCATTCAGCAGAGGGCAGATCAGACAAAACAAACAGATATTAATAGTACACCATCCAGGCTTCAGGTGCTACTTCCTCCCTTATCCGCTGTAACTCCTGCAGCGCCTTTTCCTTATTGGTAAATGAGGAGTAACTGACGGCATGGAGGTTTCCGATCATGCCGAATTTCTGGGCTTTATATCCCTTCCTGATGAGTTCCTCAACCATGGCCTTCGCATTGGGTTCATCGCGAAAACAGCCGGCTACGATGTAAAATTTCTTTTCGCCTGACACCAAAGGCTTTTCAGCAGTGGCAGCCGGAGTTTTTTCAGTGGTTTCGTCGGTGGCATAAAAATCATCTTCCAGCACTTCATGAGATTCCAGTGCAGTTCCCTGCAGGGTTTCCGCTGCCTCTATCTCAGGCTCAGCCTCCACCATCCTGCCTATAGTATCAGGAGTAGGCCCGGTTAACCTGTTCGTACTCAAAAAGCCTTTGATCTGGTCATTAAAGATAAACCATGCATTAATCAATGCAATCAGAATAACAATCAGGACGATCCAGCCAATTTGCCGTTTTTTCCCGTTTCTTTCCCTTGTAACCGGAGCCTTCGCAACAGGCGCGCCGGTATAGGTTTGTCTTGGCACCGGTTTTTCGGGAGGCTGTGGCTTGAAAACGGTTTTTGGCGGTTCAGCAGTTTTTTTAACCGTGCTATCAATTGCAGGCTTCTTTTCCGGGGTTTTCATCTCGGTCTTTGCCGGTTCAGGCTCTGTGGGTTTCACGGCTTCCGCTTTTGCATCGGCCTTTGCGGGCTGATTACCATTGCCTTTTATGGTTTTGGCTTTCGATTCTGAACCAGGTTTTGCCGGCTTTTCAGGTTGCGCAGGGATAATCTCCGGCGGAACCGTGTTATGCTGCGTTGACTCTTCCTTTTTCTTTTCCTGGGTTTGGGGTTTCCTTGAACTCTTTTTCTGTGTTTCCTTGCCGGCCTGGACAAATTCTATTTTTTCATCACCTGTTTTGCGCAATATTCCAATACTTTCAAGCTTAACTTCTTTTCCGGCCTCCAGTGTTTTCACCAGATTTTCCGTGAATTCGGTCACCTGGTGCCTGGCAATATCCTTGTCAACATTCTCCATTTTGGCAATATAATCAATGAGCAAGCCGTCGTTATAGCGCAGGAACTCGTTAAAAACCAGGACCAGTGGTTCCTTCTGACGAATGATAAAGGCTCCAAAATCAGGGATAATTACCCTGAGATTGTTATTTAACAAATTCATTATATGTTTTTCCATAACCGATATGATTATGATGTTTTAATCAGCGGCAATATATTTAATTTACAGTAATGCAACCTTTAACTTTAGCAATTTTTATCAACAGGAGGGGAAATGCAGAAAAATCTTAATAAATGATTTTTTTTTAATTTCTTTGTTGTAGAAACGAAATAACTTTTCCGGCTTTTTTATTGAACCAAAAATTATAACTATATGGTTTTAAAGCATATACTTGGTATGGATATCGGCGGTTCCGGGATTAAGGCGGCCCCTGTCAATGTGAAAAACGGCAAACTGCTGGATGAAAAGCACCGGATACCCACTCCTGCCAAGTCAACTCCTGAGGCCATTGCCGAAATTATTGCCGAGCATGTAAAATTTTTTAAATGGAAGGGTGCTATCGGTGTCGGTTTTCCGGCCGTTGTTCAGAATGGTATTGTACGCACCGCTTCCAATATTGACAAGGCCTGGATAGGCATTAACGGCAGAAAGCTGTTTTCCAGGGCCACCGGATTGCCGGTATGGCTGCTGAACGATGCTGATGCAGCCGGCCTTGCAGAGATAAAATTCGGTGCAGGTTCGGGATTCAAGGGATCCATTTTGCTGGTTACCGTGGGAACCGGTATAGGCACTGCCCTTTTCGTTAAAGGCAAGCTTTTTCCCAATACGGAACTGGGGCATATATTCCTGAAAGAACAGCCTGAAGATGCAGAGTTCTCGGCATCCGATGCAGCACGGAAGCGTGAAAGTCTTGAGTGGGAGGCATGGGGAGCCCGTTTCAACGAATACCTGACCATGATGGAAAATCTTTTCTGGCCGGAACTGATCATTATCGGCGGCGGTGTCAGCAAGAAAATGGATAAATTCGGTCATCAGCTGAAGCTCAGGGCCAAGGTCGAACCGGCAATGCTGCTGAATGACGCCGGCATTGTGGGTGCTGCCGTAGCGGCGAAGATTTACCTTAAGCACCAACTGAAAAAGTAGGGCCCTAGTGATTTAAAATACAGTCATGCAGTCTTGCAGTCATGCAGTCTTGCAGTCTTGCAGTCTTAGATCTTTGATCTTAGATCTTAGATCTTAGATCTTCAATCTTTCTTCCCTTCAAACGGGATACGGTTGACAATGGATCGCCCCAGGGTGATCTCATCGGTATACTCCAGCTCATCTCCCACCGAAACACCCCTGGCCAGCGTGGTGATGATGAGGCCGGGAGCATTGAATTTTTTATACAGGTAATAGTTGGTAGTATCTCCCTCCATGGTTGCGCTCAATGCCAGGATCAGCTCCCTGATATCTCCCTGCCTGATCCTTTGCTCCAGTGCAGGTATGGCCAGGTCACCGGGTCCGATCCCGTCCATCGGCGATATGACGCCTCCCAACACATGATATACACCTTTGAACTGCTGTGTATTCTCAATAATAAGGATATCCTTGATGCTTTCGACAATGCAAATCACCGCTTGATCGCGGGAAGAATCGGTACAGATATGGCAGGTATCATGATCCGATATGTTCATGCATATCTTGCATTGCTTCACCTCGTTACAGAGCTTAATAATGGAAACGCCCAGGGCTTCCGCAGCTGTCTTGTCCTGTTTCAATAAATGCAATACAAGGCGGAGGGCGGTTTTTTTCCCGATGCCGGGCAGGCGGGCAAATTCAGTAACGGCCGCCTCCAGGAGTTTTGAGTGATAATTCAGTTCCATGTTTCACGGTATGGGGTCTGCTGGTCTGCTGGTCTGCTGGTCTTCAAGTCTTCAAGTCTTCAAGTCTTCTGGTCTGCAAGTCTTCAAGTCTTCTGGTCTTCTGGTCTTCTGGTCTTCTGGTCTGCTGGTCTGCAAGTCTTCAAGTCTTCAAGTCTTCAAGTCTTCAAGTCTTCAAGTCTTCAAGTCTTCTGGTCTGCAAGTCTTCTGGTCTACTGGTCCTCTAGTCTTTTCACCCTTTCACCCTTTCACCCTTTCACCCTTTCACCCTTTCACCTTTTCACCTTTTCACTTTTCACTTTTCACTATCCATAAACTCATTCTTGAGTTCCAGGTTCAGTTCATTATCAACCACCACATAACAGCCGGGGTAACAAACCTCACTGCTGACGTGTTTGGTTTTCAGGCGGATTCCGTCCACAGCATAAATGGTTCTGCCCTGAAACCTGTACTCCGCTCTGACGGAGTATTCCTTATCCACCTGAACATACACCCAATAAGGATTTCCATTTTCAACCCAGGCTGTGTCGATGTAATCAATGTTTTCATCCTCATAGTTCCCGTTATACAACACCAGCGGTATTTCATCGATGCTGTCATTAAAGGTGAGATAAACATTTAACTTAAAACTGTCAGGCTTTTCCTGGTAACATTCATCACAATCCACCGATCCGGTATATATTTTCTCATCGCATGCGGGGAGAATAAAGGCAATAATGCAGCATACAACCGCAAAAATTTTTGTTTTCATCGTATTAAAACCAACTGATAAATTGGGGTTTAAAATTGTTCTTTTTGCTGCTCCAAAGGAAGCTGACCGAGATATTAACGCGATGGGGACTGATCCTGTACAGATCGAGGTTCAGGTATTCATAGCCTGCCGTTATCCGTAAAAACCTGCCATCAAGGGAAAGTCCTGCCCCCGGAGCCGCAATGATCCTGTCATCAGGTTTGATACCGGTACCCCTGTAGCTTCCGAACGTATAAATTCCTTTCAATCCCCCGTAAAGCCCGCCCTGGAAACCATTGCTCCCGTGGATGAAATACACGGATTTTTCAAGCGACAGGAACAGGTTACCGCGGCGCTCCCGGTATTGAGTCCGGACCGATTCATTCTCCGTCACCAGTACCCGGATGGCTGATGGTCTGAATCCCCATCCCGCCGACAGGTTCAGGTTATATTTTTTTTCTGAGGCCGCAAGGAAGAAGCTCCACCGGAGATCATCAGCATTCCAGTTCAGTTCCGTTCCGAAGCCAAACCTGTTAAATGAGGGCCGTTTATTAAACCGGGCCTGGTTCCTGCGTAAAAAAGAAGCGATGGAATCATTTCTTTTTTCCAGCGCAATGGAAAGCGGATTTTGCGAACGGGTAATCGGGTGGTTCAGATCAGCCCCTGACGACGCCAGCAGTTTGACGGCAACCAGGTCATCGGCCTCAACAGCCACACCCAGCGGGGTATATCCATTATCTGCCGCTTTGTCGGGATCGGCTCCATAATCAAGCAGCAATCCGGCCAGGGTCCAATATCCATACCAGGCGGCTGCATGCAACGGGGCGTATCCTTTTTTGTCCCTGGCATTCGGATCTGCGCCGGCGTCAAGCAAAACCGAGGCAATATCAGCATTTCCGGTAACGGAAGCCACCATCAGCGGGGTGGTACCTGCACTATCAGCTTTCACTACATCGGCACCGTAATAGACCAGCATGTCGGCCAGGGCAAAGCTGTCCATCCCAACAGCCAGCATCAGGGGAGTAATACCATAAGCATCACTTATATCGGGGCCGGCCCCGTTTCTTATAAGGGTCTCTGCAATCCTCAGATTCCCGTTCTGTACCGCAGCCATAAGCGGAGTATTACCGTACTGGTCCCTCCGGCTCAGTTTTGCGCCATTGTCGGCCAGGGTTTTCACTACGCCCAGGTGACCGTTATTCACGGCGAACATCAGGGCTGTAATACCGTCCCAGCCGGTGGTGTCCGGAGGAACGCCATTTTTCAACAGTTTCAGCACCAGGGCGCTGTCACCCTGTGATGCCGCCAGCAAAAAGGTGAAAACCGTATCCTTATCAACAACAGTAATGGTATCATTCATCTGAGCCTGCCGGGAACCGGCAACCTGCAGCGATTGAAAAAATAAAAACAAGCAGGCAAACAAAGGCCATACAGTTTTTGTCGTCATGTGCATACCCTTGCCTCAAAAATAGTTTTTTAATTGCAGATGAAAAAAACGCTTAATAAAATATTTCAGCAAAAAAGAATAATTTGATGCCCTCGTTATTATCTTGTCTTTTTCGTGTTTTTAATGCGTTTGTGGTAAAAAGTATTGATGAAATTAAATTAAATTTATAGGGATATCACCTCCCGATGCAAATACTTGAAAATCAAATATTGGTTATTTTCGGCGCTTCCGGTGATCTCACCAAACGGAAGCTGATCCCTGCCCTTTTTGAGTTGCACAGGCAAAAACTTCTTCCGGAAGGTTATGCCATTGTGGGGGCAGGAAGAGCAGATCTGACCGATGATTCTTTCAGGCAGAAGACCTATGAAACCTTACAATCGACGGTTGATAAAGACCTTACACCCGAATCAACGGCAGGATTTTTGGCCCTGCTGCATTACCTCTCCATTGACACATCAGAGCCTTCAGCATATGGGGCTTTAAAAAGAAAGCTGGATGAAGTTGAAAGGGCAAAAGCCACGGGTGGCAACATGATTTTTTATCTTTCAACCCCGCCCGATCTTTATGCTGTTATTGCCAAAGGTCTTTCCTTGAATAATTTAAGCCGGAATACAGCTTCAGGCTGGAAAAGGCTGATCATAGAAAAACCTGTGGGATATAGCCGGGAATCGGCCCGTGAACTGCACAAAGCCCTATACGATTGTTTCGGGGAAGAACAGCTATACCGGATTGACCATTACCTGGGGAAGGAGACTGTCCAGAATGTCATGGTCACCCGCTTTTCGAACGGCATCTTTGAACCTCTCTGGAACCGGAATTATATCCATCATGTTGAAATAACATCAGCCGAGAGCATTGGTATCGAAAACCGCGGCGGGTATTATGAAAAGGCCGGCGCTTTGCGTGACATGGTTCAGAATCACCTGCTGCAACTGCTGACCCTGGTTGCCATGGAGCCGCCAACCCTGATCAACTCAACGGCCATCCGGAATGAAACCCTCAAGGTATTGCAGGCCGTCCGTCCGCTCCGGGCGAAAGATGTGGCGAAGCATGTGATCCGCGGTCAATATACAGAGGCGACCGTTAGGGGCATCAAAATGCCCTCTTACAGGGATGAAGCAGGAGTCAGCCCGGTATCACGTACCGAGACCTATGTTGCCCTCAGGCTTTTTATCGAAAATTGGAGATGGGGAGGAGTTCCGTTTCTGATCCGGACAGGTAAGAGGCTTCCTACCAGGGTTAGCGAGATCGTGATCCACTTCAAATCTACCCCTCACAAGTTGTTCTGTTTTGATAAAGACCGCTCGAATGCTGAAAATCAACTGGTTATCCGCATTCAACCTGATGAAGGTATCCTGCTGAAGATCGGCATGAAAGTACCGGGGGCAGGTTTTAACGTCAGGGATGTCAACCTGGATTTTCATTATGCTGATTTGTCAAATCAATACATTCCCGAAGCTTACCAAAGATTGTTGCTCGATTGCATGCAGGGCGATTCAACGTTGTTCACCCGGGGCGACGCGGTGGAGGAAGCGTGGGGAATTGTCGATCCCATTCTCCGGGCATGGGAAAACATGCCCGAAATACCTATATATGGTTATCCGGCAGGTACCTGGGGCCCTCGCGAATCCGAAGCACTGATCGGCGAGCCGAATATGACCTGGAGGTTTCCCTGCAAAAATCTCTCTGACGATGGCATCTACTGTGAACTTTGACACAACTGATGAAAGCAGGTATCAACCTATATAACAACAGTTCGGCGCTGACAGGTGCACTGGCCGATAAATTCCACCGTCATATTGCAGCCCTTTGCAGCATGAAAAACAAGGTGGCCATCGCTCTTTCGGGCGGCAATACTCCCCTGCAGCTATTTCGCAGGATTGCCTCCCTGCAGCCGGCCGGCAGTGCAAGTCGCGACTGGAATAAAGTCCATTTTTTCTGGTGCGATGAAAGATGCGTCCCGCCCCAGCATCCGGAAAGTAATTTCGGAATGGCAAACCGTTATCTGTTAAGGCCCCTGCAAATATGCGAATCGAATATGCACCGGATCCGGGGCGAAAACAAACCTGAGGAAGAAGTACTCCGCTACAGCGAAGAAATCAGGCAACATGTGCCCATGAAAAATGGTTTACCGGTCTTTGACTGGATTTTCCTGGGCATGGGTGATGACGGCCATACCGCCTCCATCTTTCCCGGTGAGCTTCCGTTGCTTTATGCCGATGCCATCTGTGCTGTTGCCATGCACCCCCTGTCGCGCCAGCAACGTATAACTTTAACAGGAAAAACGATCAATAACGCCGACCTGATAACCTTTATGGTAACCGGGCGGTCAAAAAGCAAAACAATAAAGGATATTATGGATGATGAGCCGGCTGCAAAACGCTATCCGGCGAGGTATATAAAACCCCTGCACGGGAAGTTGGAGTGGTATATTGAATATGGGGACAAGGGACAAGGGACGAGGGACAAGTAAGGCAGGCTACAGGCTGCAGGCTACAGACTGTTAGACTGTTAGACTGTTAGACTGTTAGACTGTTAGACTAGCAGACTAGCAGACTAGCAGACCTGAAGACAGCCAGACTGCATGACGTTGAATAGTGAATCATGAACTATCACACCATTAGCCATGATAAACCGGAAAAGGATCAGGAAAATAAAGGACGGCGAACGGATCAGGGGGCCGGTCGTATATTGGATGAGCCGTGACCAGCGTGTGCATGACAACTGGGCGCTGATTTATGCCATTGAGCTTGCCCAGGATATGGATGAGAAACTGATTGTGGTTTTTACACTGGTGCATGAATTCCTTGGCGCAACCCTGCGGCAATATGATTTCATGTTAAACGGACTGATCAAGACCGAGAAATCCTTGTCTCACCTTAACATTCCCTTTGTTATACTGCTCGGAGATCCGGTTTCCACCCTTCCGCCCTTTGTTGCAGGGCACCATGCCAGCAGGCTTGTCACTGATTTTGATCCCCTCAGGATCAAAAGGAAATGGAAGAAAGAAGTGTGTCATAGGCTGACCATCCCGGCAGATGAGGTGGATGCCCACAATATCATACCCTGCTGGGTTGCATCCGACAAAGAAGAATACGGTGCCTATACCCTGCGACCCAAGATCCGAAAGCTCCTCCCCGAGTTCCTTGACGAATTTCCCCCCCTGGTTCCTTTTCCCGACAGCCATAAAACCCGGAGGAACAATTGGGAGGTGATCCTCTCCTCCGTTATACCCGACCGCACGGTAAAACCGGTAAATTGGCTTAAGCCCGGCGAAAGTGCCGCAAAAATAATTTTAGAGCGATTTCTTACACAGCGGCTGACGGAATATGCACAGCAAAAAAATGATCCTTCGCTCCATGCAACTTCGGATCTTTCACCATACCTGCACTTCGGACAGCTTTCAGCCCAGCGCGCAGCCCTTGAAATTCTGAAGTACTATCCCCGCAATCCGGGCAGCGATGCATTCCTCGAGGAACTGATCGTGAGACGCGAACTGGCAGATAACTTTTGTTACTACAATCCACACTATGATTCGCTGGATGGCATTAAGCCATGGGCCATCATAACCCTTGATCAACATCGTCATGACGAACGGGAATACGACTATACTCCCGACCAGTTTGAATCAGCAAAAACCCACGACGCACTTTGGAATGCAGCCCAGCAAGAGATGATGAGAACAGGGAAAATGCACGGATATATGCGCATGTATTGGGCAAAAAAAATCCTGGAATGGTCTCCCTCACCGGAGGAGGCATTGCACACCGCCTTATACCTGAATGACAAGTATGAGCTCGACGGCCGCGATCCAAACGGTTATGCCGGCTGCATGTGGTCTGTCGGAGGAGTGCACGACCGTGCCTGGGCGGAAAGAACCGTGTTCGGGAAAATAAGGTATATGAATCGTAACGGTTGTGAACGAAAATTTGACGTTCGTAAATATATAAAGGCCGTTGATCAAATAGTCTGAGACAATCCTTTTCTTTGGTTGCCGGGTTACCTAATTTTGTTAGACCAAAAGCCTAGCCCGGGATGAAATCTTCCGCACATGCCCTTATTTTTGTCTTGGATTCCAATGTGGTTTACCAGCGTATTATAGCTCAATACCTTCAGGTAGCCGGGATCACATCAATCGTTGTTTTCTCCGATCCTGAGAGGATGTTCAATTCACTTAAGCTTCGTCCGGATATCCTGATCTCCGAATACCTTTTCAATGAAGACACGATCCGGGGACGGCAGATACTATCAAAAGTCCGCAAAACAAGTCCTTCAACCGATATTTATTTTCACACCTCACTCCGGGACGTCGACGCTGCCGTCAGCGCTATACAGTCGGGGGCTACCGACTATATCATTAAAAGCACTACGGCCCTGGATGAACTGGTAAGGAAAGTCATCAAGCGGCTGCAATTCAGGCGCACCCTTGTTAGGTCAAAAAAGTCACTCCGTCACCTGATCGGTTATCTGGGGATCGCGATCCTGGCGCTGGCCGGCATGATCCTTTTCTATTCGCTGGATTGATTCCGGCATGTCAGGTTCGGCACATGGCACCACTTCAATGGTATAATCGGGTTTATAGCGGATCATGTGAACGGCATGGTTGGAAAAACCCTGGCCTGTTCTGGAAAATTTATACTGCGTAAGCAACAAGTCAACATCAAGATGGTTCATGCAGGGAGCAAAACTGTTTCCGTATTGCTCCAGGGCGGTGATAAAATACAAACCGATATCATAGCCGAGCATGCAGAAATTGTATCCTCTTGGTGATATTTCATAGGGCTCAAAGCCATATATTTTCCTGCATTTCCTGATGAACTGCTGGACTTCCGGATTGCTGTAATCAACAAAAAAGGGAGTGTAATACTGCAATTGCATGCTGTGGAAATACTTAATATCGATGTTCTTCCAAACCTGCCAGGCCGGTACCCCGAACAATGTCATCTTGTAGGCCCTGGACCACAGACCCAGCTTGACGATAAGGGCTGTCACGTCGGGTTCGTTCTCCGATGCGATAATCACTATGTTTTCAGCATCGTGTTTCAAAATCTTATTCAGCTTTCGAAGGGTTGAGTCATTCAGTTTGTAATCCGAAAAATTCGCGGGATTCCCCAAAGAATCCTTTTCCAGGTAGGACAGCAATTCCTTTTTAAATTTCCAGGAAGCTTTCATCGAAAGGCTGTCGTCTGACCTGAACAAAATAATGGGATTATCCTTATAACGGGCAATATACCGGGCAAAAAAAGCATTCTCCGAATCATCAGCAGGAACCACCTGGATCACACTGGGATTCCCGGCGATCAGATCAGGCCGGGTAGACAATGGGGATACCAGGCTGATGCCCTGGTCCAGGGCAAATTGCCCTACCCGCTTAACATCCTCGGAAAAAACCGGGCCAATGATCAGATCAGGCTGAATTCCACTCAGTTGCTGAATAATTCTTTTTACTTTCAGCGTGTCTCTTTCGGTATCATACACATAAAGCTTCACCGACACGCCTCTGCTTTTAAGGGTATCCAGGGCGAGCAACAATCCTTCATAGAACTCAATAAAGCTTCTGCCAATGACTTCATGCTGGCGGGCGACGGGATTTTCCGGTATATCGTCCGCAATGGCAGCTCCCTCCAGGGGAGGCTCCTCAGATTTGAGGGAAGAGAAAAATGGCAGGAGCAGAGCCACTTTGAATTCTTTCTTTCCGTGGATCAGGTTCTCGCAAACCGGTTCAGGCGAGAGGATTTGTGTCGAATCCACAGACAGGCCAAGGGTATCAGGAGATTCTCTGGGAATCCGTATGGTGATACCTGCTTTCAGCCCCTCCTGCAAAACAGGATTTTCACTGATGATACGGTCAATGCTGACGCCATACCGCTGGTAAAGCGAAAAGAGTGTATCCTTCTCTCTGACCGTATAATACCAGTATCCGCTGGTGTCCGGCGCCGAGAGGATATGTTCAAAATCCTTCCTTTTGGGGACCATCACCACCTGCCCTGCAGCCAGGGATTCCCTGGCGTCAGGATTGAACTGGTAAATCCATTCCTCAGGTACATCGTATTTTCTCGAGAGAAAATAGACCGTTTGTCCGGGCCTTACCGTATGATAATAGAAACGCTTATCTTCCTGCTTTGCTTCACGGGGAGAGGCCGGAGATGCCAGCTGTGTATAATCGGGTATACGAATGGCCTGGCCTTCACTCAGGGTGGCAGGATCGATCCCCGGATTCTCTTTCAATACGGCTTCCTGACTTATTCCATAAGCCTTACAGATGGAAAAGAAGGTCTGACCCTTTTGCACGGTATGAATATAAAAGTACCGGCCCTGTATGATCACTTTTTGATTCGACTTAACAACTTCGGCAGGCTGAAATTGGGCTGAAGTAAAAGTAACCAGAAAAAACAGCAAGGTGCAGGCTGTAAGATATCGAGACTGAGTGTTCAACAATGGCTAAAGGTTTTTTGTGACCCGTAAAAATACAAAGTATAACTGAAATGGAAAAATGTATTACCGTTCACTTTTCACTGTTCACTTTTCACTGTTCACTGTTCACTGTTCACTGTTCACTGTTCACTGCATTCTAGATCCCCAGCTCATTCAGGCATTTTATAATATTACCTTCAATTCTTGCATCAACATTTGAAACGTCAGAACGCACAAACTCAGTGCCGGTGATCTTTTCGTACAATTCAACATACCTTTCGCTCACCTGACTGACAATCTCATCCGTCATCTCCGGCACCACCTGTCCGGGCTTGCCCTGAAAATCATGTTCGATGAGCCATTGCCGCAGGAACTCCTTGGAGAGCTGTTTCTGAGGCTCACCCCTGGAAAGCTTTTCGTCATATCCCTCTGCATAAAAGTACCGCGAAGAATCGGGGCTGTTGATCTCATCGATCAAATATATTTTCCCGTCCTTTTTACCAAATTCATATTTGGTATCCACCAGGATCAGATCCTTTTCAGCTGCCATCTTTGTTCCCCTCTCAAACAGCAGCCTTGTGTATTGTTCAAGTACCTGGTAGTCGGTTTCTGATACAAAACCCTGACGGATGATTTCCTCCCTGGATATATCGAGGTCATGACCGGTTTCTGCCTTTGTTGTCGGGGTAATGACCGGCCGGGGAAAGGCCTGGTTTTCCACCATGCCCCCGGGCATTGCAACGCCCGAAAGCGACCTTTTGCCGGCTTTATATTCGCGCCATGCATGTCCCGTAAGGTAGCCGCGAATAACCATCTCAATCCTGAAAGGTTCTGCAAAATGACCGATGGTAACCATCGGATCGGGACTGGCAATCTTCCAATTAGGGACCAAGTCCGCGGTGGCATCCAGAAACATGGAGGCAATCTGATTCAGCACTTGTCCCTTGTATGGAATTCCCCTGGGGAGCACAACATCAAAGGCGGAGATCCGATCGGTAACGACCATAACCAGGTACCGGCCATTGATATTATAAGTATCCCTGACCTTACCCACATATTTGCCCTGCTGACCGGGCAAGGAATAATTTGTTTTTGTCAATGTATGTATCATACCTTATTTGAATTGCGTTATTCCTGTTCTGTCCCGGGCGTGAACTGCTCATACGCATGCACGATATGCTTGACCAGGCGGTGCCTGACAATATCGCGGGCATCAAAACGGACAATCTGAATGCCCCTGATGTCCTTCAGCAGCCCAAGTGCCCTGATCAATCCCGAAAGCCTGCGCTCAGGGAGATCGATCTGCGTAATATCACCGGTAACAATGAATTTTGCGTTCTTGCCCATACGGGTGAGAAACATCTTAAGCTGGTTTACCGTGGTATTCTGGCCCTCATCAAGGATAACAAATGCATCTCCCAGGGTGCGCCCGCGCATATAGGCCAGGGGAGCTATTTCAATTATGCCTTCTTCGATATATCCCTCCAGCTTTTTATGGGGTATCATATCACCCAGCGCATCATAAAGCGGTTGAAGATAAGGATCGAGTTTCTGCTTCATATCGCCGGGCAGGAAGCCGAGTTTCTCCCCTGCTTCCACTGCCGGCCTGGTCAGAATGATCCTTTTTACCTCCTTGTTTTTCAGGGCTCTCACCGCCAGTGCAATGGCAGTGTATGTTTTGCCCGTACCGGCAGGACCGATGGCGAATATCAGGTCGTTGAGCTCATATTCCCTGATAAGGACTTTCTGGTTTACGGTTTTTGCCTGTATGGCCTTCCCCTGGTTTCCAAAAATGATCACATCTTCCTCCGTAAGGCTTGCCTGATGCCTGTTGGAATCCTCTTCCAGCAAAATGTTTTCAATATCTTCTACCGAAAGCTGATTTTTCCGGTGAACGAATTCCAGCAATCTGTCGATATGTTCTTCAAAACGGATGATCTCAGCATCGTCTCCTACGATTTTGATCTCGATGCCGCGTCCGATAATTTTAAGTTTCGGGTAAGAGGATTTCAGCTTGTCAAGATTCTTATTATTCGGCCCATAAAAAGTGAGCGGATCAACACCTTCGAGATAGATGGTTTTTTCGATCATAGAATATAAAGAATAATGCTTATTTTTGGCCCGTACAAAATAAGACTATTTTTTTCAATCTTCAATTCCCGGAAAAAAATTAGCTAAAGAATCGCCTCCGATGGCTGTTGTTACTATTATCAGCGACTGGAACAAAAATGATTATTATCTTGCCGCAATAAAAGGCAGGATCCTCAGCAATTGTCCCGAAACCACTCTGATCGATATTACCCATCAGGTATCCCCGTTCAACAGTGCACAGGCTGCTTTCATCCTCAGAAATTGTTACCGCAGTTTTGCCGAAGGGACGATCCATATCATTTGCATCAATACGGAATCTGCACCAGAAAAGCCTCATGTGCTTGTCAAAGCGGCAAAGCATTATTTTATCGGTTGTGACAACGGGTTCTTCGGCCTTTTGCTGGATGAGGAACCGGAGGAGATCATCGTACTGAAACATGAGCCTGAACGCCCCGCCAGTTTTCCCGAATTGACTGTCTTTGCCGACTGCGCCTGCCAGATTATCCGCAAAAGAAAACTGCAGGAGATGGGAACTCAGGCCCAGTCCATATCCAGGCAGATACCCATGCTTCCAACCATCGATGAATCGACGATCAACGGCAGTGTGGTGTATATCGACTCGTTCCGGAATGCCATTACCAACGTAAGTCGCGAATTGTTTGAGCAGATCAGGAAAGGCAGACCGTTTGATATATTCGTCCAGAGCAATTATTATAAAATCAACCGTCTCAATAAAAAATACAGCGACAGCTCCTCCGGTGAAATGCTGGCCCTTTTCAATTCGCTCGGACTGCTCGAGATTGCCATCAACAGCGGGAATGCTGCTGACCTGCTGAATCTGAGCGTGAATTCTGTGCTGAGGATTAAGTTCTATGATTAAGTAGTGACAAGTGACAAGTGACAAGTAATGCAGGTTGCAGGCTACAGACTGATAGACTGATAGACTGTTGGACTGATAGACTGTTAGACTGATAGACTGTTAGACTGATAGACTAGAAGACCAGCAGACTGCACGACAAAATCACCAAATCACCAAATAAATAAACATGCATTCAAAACAGGAAAAGCTTGGCGCGTTGGAAAAGCTGCTGGACATTATGGACGAACTTCGCGAAAAATGTCCATGGGACCGGGAGCAGACCTTTGAAAGCCTGCGCAATCTGACCATCGAAGAGACCTATGAACTGGCCGATGCCATCATTATGAAAGATTTGGATGGCCTTAAAAAAGAACTGGGCGATCTGCTGCTGCATATCGTTTTCTATTCAAAGATTGCCGCGGAAACAGGAACTTTTGATATTAAAGATGTCGCCGATTCCATCACACAAAAGTTGATTTTTCGCCATCCCCATGTATTTGGAAATATCGATGTCAGGAATAATCCCGAAACGGTAAAGAAAAACTGGGAAGAACTGAAAATAAAAGAAGGAAACAAATCGGTACTGGGAGGAGTGCCTGCTTCGCTTCCTGCCATGATCAAAGCCAGCCGCATACAGGAAAAGGCAAGGGCAGTAGGGTTTGACTGGGAAATCAGGTCACAGGTCTGGGAAAAGGTAAGCGAGGAACTCGACGAGCTGAAGCATGAGATTGAGGCTATGGACAGGGAAAAAACCGAACAGGAATTCGGAGACCTGTTGTTTTCTGTTATTAATGCCGCCAGGCTTTATGGCATTGATCCTGAAACGGCACTGGAAAAGACCAATATCAAATTTACAGAACGTTTTAACTACCTCGAAAGCAAAACCCTGAAACAGGGCCGGAAACTCAGCAGCATGACCCTGGATGAAATGAATGACATCTGGGAAGATGCCAAGAGATCGGAAAAGGATTGACATTTTTTCCCACTTATGACCGGACAGTCGGTTTTAAAACATTTTTTGATATCTTTGCATCGTCCGATCAACCTGCCTGAGTTTATTCAGCTCAATTTTACTAAATCCATCGCCTTGCATTGTTGTTGCTGCTTTTGTCATTAAGAGAAGGAACGGATCATGAACAAAATTGCAATTGATAACTGGGATAAAATTATCAAATGGTCATACAGTATTGCCCGTCAATATGCCATTGAGAAGCTGGTACCACAGGGCGTAACTTCAGCCCGCAAATTCGATACTTACAAGCGTGACCGTAAACCGCTTCCCCGTAAATACCCCCGGATACCCGATGAATATTTCAAGCGAAAAGGAAGTTGGAAGGGATGGCGTGATTTTCTGGGAAATCCCGATCAGCATAGAAGCAAAAAATACCTTAATTATCGCGATGCAGGGCGGATAGCCAGGGAAACCGGTATTTCCAATTCCAAGGAATATATTCATTGGAAAGAACGTCCCGTTAACATACCGTCGCGCCCTGAGTATTTCTATCCCGAATGGAAGGGATGGAAGGATTTTCTGGGGAGCAGCTACCGGACTCCCGATCCGAGGCATTATACCAAGCTCAGCCCTGCCGATGTCAGGATCATTAAGCACCAGCTTGCCATGGGCATCACCGGTGCCGTTCTTGCCAAAACCTTCGGCGTTTCGGAAATGCAGATAAGCCGTATCAAAAAAGGCGAGAACTGGAAGGAAATATAAGGCCATAATGCAATGGCCCGGTGAGGTTGACCTTTGAGAATGGCCATTATTTTCTATCTTTAGTCTTTATATTATAAAGTATAATGACCCTTAATTCCAACACGCCAATGAAAATCCACCGTTTTCGATCTCTGATTCACTCCGGCCTGTATATGCTGCCGTTGATTCTCATGACCATCATGCTGCCGGGGTGCAAGCATTCAGACCGGCAGCATTTCACTTTTATGAATCCCGGTCTTGATGTAGATGCCAGGGTGAATGATCTGATATCCAGGATGACCCTGGAGGAAAAGATTGCCCAGCTTTCCTATGAGGCTCCTGCCATCGAGCGGCTTGGCATACCGGCATACAACTGGTGGAATGAATGCCTGCATGGCGTGGCAAGGGCAGGCAAGGCCACCGTATTCCCGCAGGCCATAGGTTTGGCTGCCACCTTTGACAAAGCACTGGTATATGACATAGCCTGTGTCATATCGGATGAAGCCAGGGCCAAGCATCATCAGTTTGTCAGGCAGGGCAAGAGGGGTCTATACCAGGGACTGACATTCTGGTCCCCCAACATCAATATTTTCCGTGATCCCAGGTGGGGACGGGGCATGGAAACCTATGGCGAAGATCCTTATCTAACCGGGAAGATAGGGGTAAGCTTTATCAGGGGACTGCAGGGCAATGATCCGGACTTTTATAAAGTCATTGCCACTGCCAAACATTACTTCGTCCACAGCGGTCCTGAGCCTGAAAGGCACAGTTTTGACGCCCGGGTTTCCGTAAGAGACCTGAGGGACACTTACCTGCCGGCATTCCGCATGGCTGTCCAGGAAGCGGACGTTCAGTCGGTAATGTGTGCCTATAACCGCACCAATTCGAAGGCATGCTGCGGTAGTGATTCGTTGCTGAACATAATGCTCAGGAAGGAACTTAACTTCAACGGATACATTGTGTCTGACTGCGGGGCCATTAAAGATATTATGCATGGTCATAACCTGGTTAAGACCGAAACCGAAGCCGCTGCGTTGGCATTGACTTCCGGCACCGACCTGAATTGCGGCGAGATGTATCCATTCCTCATGGATGCCGTCAAGGCGGGCCTGGTTACCGAAAAAGACATCGACATTGCTCTTGCCCGCTTGTTTACCGCCAGGTTTCGGCTGGGTATGTTCGATCCCCCGGAAAACGTTGTCTTTACCCGGATCGCCTATGAAATTGTGGAATGCGAAAAACATCGCCGTCTTGCGCTTGAAGCCGCCCGGAAATCAATCGTTCTCCTGAAGAATGAAACCCAATTGCTGCCCCTCGACAAAAACCTCGGATGTATTGCCGTTATAGGGCCCAATGCCAACGATGCAGAAGTATTGATGGGCAATTACAACGGCTACGCCAGCATCATATCCACCCCGTTGCAGGGAATCATCCATAAGGTGGGGCCCAATACAAAAGTCATATATGCCCAGGGCTGCGATTGGGCCGAGAATATGAATTATTTTTCCACGGTTCCGGACTCCGTTTTTTACCAGACTGAAAACAGCCGCAATCACGGACTGCTGGTTGAGTATTTCAACAACAAAGACCTTAATGGAGACCCTGTTGCCATTGGCATTGACTCATCCCTGGATGTCAACTGGTGGGATCG
>CAYMJH010000058.1:18094-19296 GCA_964390385.1 uncultured Bacteroidales bacterium
CTCCCCTGCCTGACCTTGAGAATGACAACTTCTCCGTCCGGTGGTCGGGTTTCATCAAAGCCCCCAAAACCGGAGAATACCTGTTCGGAGGCGAAGGCATGAACCGGTTCAGCATCTACCTCGAAGATTCCCTGTTCCTGACCTATCAGCATAACCACCATGAAAAGAAAGTCTTCCATAAAGTAGCATTCGAAGCCGGAAAGAATTACCGTATCCGGGTTGATTTCTCCAATTACCTGAATGATGCCTTTTTCAGGCTTATCTGGTCAGTCCCGGCCAGGAACCTTGAGCAGGAAGCCATCAATGCAGTCAGGAAGGCCGACGCAGTAGTGGTTTTCATGGGACTTACACCACGGCTTGAAGGAGAAGAGATGGATGTACCGGTCAGTGGATTCCTGGGAGGAGACAGAACCACTCTTGATCTGCCGGAGGTACAGGAAAGACTGCTGAAGAAAATTGCCGGACTGGGAAAACCCGTCGTCCTGGTATTATTAAATGGCAGTGCTTTATCCGTTAACTGGGCAAAGGATCATATTCCAGCCATCGTGGAAGCCTGGTACCCGGGCCAGACAGCAGGAGAGGCTATTGCCGATGTGATTTTCGGGGATTACAATCCGGCCGGGCGTCTACCGGTTACATTTTACAGATCCGCTGATCAGCTGCCTCCTTTCGGAAATTATGCCATGGCTGACCGAACCTATCGTTATTTCACCGGTGATGTATTGTTCCCGTTCGGCTATGGTTTAAGCTATACCACTTTCCGTTATGGCGAAATTAAACCGGATAAGACTTTACTTGGTAAAGGCGATACCCTGACCGTTTCCGTCAATATTTCCAATACCGGCCTGACAGACGGTGAAGAAGTTGCACAATTGTATGTTACCGGACCTCCGACGGAGGCTGCAAGGCCCATCAAAGAACTGAAAGGATTTGAAAGGATCCGCCTGTCCGCCGGATCTTCAGGGGATATTACTTTTATTCTTACCAGCAGGGACCTTGAGTATTACCATGAGGAAACCGGACGCTATGCCGTTGATACGGGTGAATACTGCGTGGGGATCGGTTCGTCTTCCGCTGAACTCAAGCTGATCAATTTCAGGATCGGGGAATAAGGAAGGCCGGAAGTCATGCGGCCTGCCTGCCTTGCTTTGGCCTGCGCTATGGCAGGCAGGTCGTGCAGTCTGCTAGTCTTCAGGTCTTCA
>CAYMJH010000059.1:0-6502 GCA_964390385.1 uncultured Bacteroidales bacterium
AATTCCGTCATCTGATTTTTTTTCCTGTTTACAGGTTCGGGACTCGCAATGACGCCCTGAACAACGTTCACTGTATACCGGTTACCGGTCTTCTCCCCTTCTCCCCTTCTCCTCTTCTCCCCTTCTCCTCTTCTCACTCCCCTCCCCCGGCATGATTTTTGCGCATATTTTCAATGAATTCGTAACAAATTTGAAACATTAGGCTGAACTTTGCAGTAGATAATATAAAAGGTTTCCGATATCGCACATGAACAGAATTTTGTTTGTTTTTGCACTGTCCATCCTTTCCCTGCTCTACCTTTCAGCCCAGGAACCTGTGATCAACGAAGTCATGACAGCCAATGCTTCGTCGGTCATGGATGTTAGCTATTACAACTTCACGGAGTGGGTTGAGATATACAATCCTTCGGGCCAAACCAGGAGCCTGTCGGGCTATTACCTTTCCAATGACCCTGCATATCCGTCAAAATGGAAGATACCCAATATAAGCATACCGGCAAACGGTTATGCCGTCATCTGGTTTGACAAGATCAATGGCGGGACGCATGCCAATTTCCGGCTCCGGAGTAACCGCGAGCTGATCCTGCTCTGCAATTCAAACGGCACCGTCATCGATTCGGTGCGCGTTGAGTTTCCTTACCGCAACCATTCTTACGGCAGATACCCTGATGGCTCAACTACATGGAGGTATTTCCAATCCCCTTCCCATGGGAAAGCCAACAAGGAAGGTTTTGTCGGCTGGAGGGCACCGGTGCCTTCCTTCAGTCATCCGGCAGGTCGGTACAATGTAGCTTTTACGCTGAGCCTAACGCCGTCCGACGCAGCGTTCACGATCCGCTATACCACCGACGGAAGCGAACCTGTTGAAACATCCGAGCTCTACGGCGCTCCCTTCGCCATCAACAAGACCACCACCGTTAAAGCCCGTTGCTTTGCGGCCGGGTCCGTGGCAAGCGAAGTGGTCGTCAACACCTATTTCATCAAGGAACATAATTTCACCCTGCCTGTCGTTTCCCTTTCCCTGGATCCTATATATTTATATGACAATACCATAGGGATATATACCGACGGTACTAACGGCATCACGGGCAATTGCGCCAGTTCTCCCATGAACTGGAACCGGGACTGGGAAAGATACGGACACATCGAATATTTTCTGGCCGATGGTTCCACCCGGGTTGTCAACACCGGGGCAGGCGTGAAAATAGCCGGCGGATGCAGCAGGGGCAGTGCCCAGAAATCCTTCGGGATTTATTTCCGCGATAAATACGGCGCCGACAACATCCGGTATCCCCTGTTTGAGTCAAAACAGGCTGACCGTTTCAAATCATTCATGCTGCGGAATTCAGGCAATGATTTTAACCGCACCATGTTCCAGGATGCCATGATGCAGGCCTTGCTGATCGGGGAAATGGATATCGATTACAACGCTTACACTCCTTCAGTCGCTTACCTGAACGGGCAGTACTGGGGGATTATGAACACAAGGGAAAAGATCACCGAAGGTTATTTCCTCTCCAATTACGGTCTGGATGAAGACAGCATCGATTTTCTCGAGAACGAACGGGTTTTGATCGCAGGATCCTCAGCTGACTACACTAAGCTTATCAACTACGTCAACAACAACAGTCTTTCTTTCGCAGCTCATTATGAATGGGTAAAAAGCCGCATGGATATCGAAGAATACATCAATTACCAGATCGCCCAGATCTATAGCGCCAACACCGACTGGCCCGGAAACAACATCAAATACTGGAAGCCCAAAAGAGCCGGGGCAAAATGGCGCTGGATCATTTATGACATGGATTTCGGATTTGGCCTTTACACCGGCGCAGATCATAACACCCTTGAATTTGCCACGGCTACCGGGATTTCGGGTTGGCCCAATCCCGACTGGTCAACCCTGCTCTTCCGCAAGCTGCTGCAAAACGATGAATTCAAAAACCGGTTCATTGATAAATTCAACGTTTATATTTATTCCATCTACAATCCGGTGCGGGTAAACCGCATCATCGATTCACTGAAAAACATCATCAGTGCCGAGATACCTTATCACTTTAACCGGTGGGGAGGAAGCGTTTCGAACTGGAATAACAACATCAACGTCTCCAGGGATTTTGCGGCACAAAGGCCTGCCTACATGATGAATCATCTGCAGAGCTTTTTCGGCCTTTCATCGCCTCATTCCCTTAAGATCTCGTCAAATCTACACAATCCGTCATTTGTATCGGTCAACGACGTCGTTATCCATGATACTCTTTATGAAGGCAGCTTTTTCGGCGGACGGACCCTGAAGATAAAAGCCCTTTCGGGCAAGAATTACAGGTTCAAACAATGGACCATGCGTTATTCGAGCACTGAACACGCAACTTTTATCACCGCGAATTCATCCTGGAAATACCTGGATACCGGTATTCAGCCTGCCTCGACATGGAAAAATTCCGCCTTTGACGACAGCGGCTGGAAATCGGGCAGGGGGCAGCTCGGATACGGAGAAGACGATGAAGCGACCATCCTGGATTACGGTGGTAACCCGGACAACAAACATATCACCTATTATTTCAGGAAAAAGTTCACGGTGGTTGATCCCGCCGGATTCAATAAAATGACGATCAACCTGCTGCTGGATGACGGGGCCGTCATTTACCTCAACGGCAAAGAGGTGGCCCGCTACAATATGCCGGCCGTTACCGTTACCGGAAGCACACTGGCCTCATCGGCCATTGCTACGGAAAACATATATTATGCGCTTACCATTTCAGGCATAAGCCTGCTGGCAGGCGAAAACCTGATGGCCGTTGAACTTCATCAGAACTCCGCCACCAGCACCGATATCAGCTTCGACCTTTACGTTTCAGCCTCCAGGCTCACCGGTACCTCCGAAAATACCAGCGTCAATCCCGAACTGAGCCTCACGCTCAGCTCAGACCTGTCGCTGGTGGCCGAGTTTGAGCGGAACGACGTCATCAGTAATCTCTTTATTAATGAGATCTGTACCAAAAACACCCTGTTCCCGGATGATGAATATGAATATGAAGACTGGATAGAGATTTACAATGCCGGCAGCGACACGGTCAACCTGTCGGACCTGTATTTTACCAATGACCTCAGTAATCCGACGATGTTCAGGATCTCCAATAAAATACCGGAAATTACCAAAGTGCCGCCGCAGTCGTTCAAGCTGCTATGGGCCGACGGAGAATCGGAGGAAGGCCTGCTGCACCTTGACTTTAAGCTGGAAAAAGACGGGGGCCAGGTAGGGGTGGCCCATACCTCCGCCACCGGGATATATTATATTGATTCGCTGGAATATCCTGCGCAGAAAACCGACTATTCTTACGGGCGTTATGCCGACGGCACCAAACGCTGGTTCATGTTGTCGGGCATGACACCGGGGAAATCCAATGTCTACAATGAAATCACCGATACGGAAGATCTCAGTCATACCCGGCTTTACCCTAATCCTGCCGACCAGGTCCTTGCCGTTGACTTCGGGGAGGTACTTGCGGAACCAGCCACTCTGGTCATTTATTCAGTGCTGGGCAGGGAAATGTTGCGGACGGAATTCGAAAAAGGAATGAGCGGCGGACCGCTGGATATTTCGCTCCTCGACGAGGGATTCTACCTGGTGAGGATCAGCAACGGGCTGTCAATCCATACCGCCAAAATCATGAAAAAAACGATTCGGTGATTGTTGAAACAAACTATATCCGATATATCGTATAATTATTAATATTGCACAACCAAAAGATGAACGTTTAAAAAAATGAGAAAATTATTCTATTCGCTTCTATGCATGGGCTGCTTTCTGATGTTGTCCTGCGAAAAGGAAGAAGGGACCGGAGGGACGTCAACCATCAAGGGAAAAGTCAAGGTAAGGGAATACAATGGCAATTTCACCTACAAGATCGGTGAATATTATGCCGGCGACCAGGATGTATACATCATTTACGGCGATGATGAAGTGTATGGCGACAGGTTTGCCACCCACCATGACGGCACTTACCGTTTTGATTACCTGCGGGAAGGCAAATACACCATCTTCGCCTATTCGCTCGATTCAGCCGCTTATCCACTGGACAAGACTATGGCCGTGATCAGGGAAGTGACTATTACTGGGAAGAACCAGGTGGTTGAAGTGCCGGATATCGTGGTATTGGATTAAAACAGGAATTGAACCCGGATGCCCGCGGTTAAAAAAAATATCGTCAAACAGGCCGTCAGCAGTTTCAGGCCCATCACCCTGGAAGAGATGGATAAGGTCGCCCTGATGAACAGGATGGACCGGAAATTCATTCTGCCCTTCCAGGAGTTACTGGAAATAATCCCTCAACTGAAGCAACGTTACCGTGTGCTCACCATAAAGGAAGAGAGGGTGTTCACTTACAGGACCGACTATTATGATACGCCGGATCTTGAAATGTTCATCGATCATCATAACGGTAAGCTTAACCGCTTTAAAATAAGGCACAGGGAATATGTTGAGTCTAACCTTGAATTTCTGGAAATAAAATTCAAGAACAACAAGGGTAAAACGCTTAAAAAGCGAGTCCAGAGTAATCACATCGGCAGCAAAAATGCCCGGCAGCTGATTGTTGAAAACACTCCTTACAATCCGTCTGCCCTCGGCAGGAAAATAACGACTATTTTCAACCGGTTCACCCTGGTGGATGATCATATGACCTCCAGGATCACCACGGATTTCAACCTTAAGTATGAAGGGACTGACCAGTCGATCATGCTGGACAATCTGGTGATCATAGAGGTGAAACAGGAAAAGCAGAGTGGCAGCAGCGGCATATATAACCTGCTGAAGGAAAAATCCATCAGGCCCTGCTCTTTCAGCAAGTATTGCATGGGACTGACCATGATGAACAACCTGCCGAAATCCAACATTTTTAAAGACACTTTTAGAAAAATTAACAGAATCAATTATGTTGCATAATTTGCTCAGTATTGAAGACTACACTGCGCTTGGTCTTGATATCATTCATACAGCCGATTTTTTTGAGTTGCTGCTAAGGTTCGCCCTCAATCTGACGGTAGTGGTCATCATTGTCCGCGGCCTTTATTATCCCCTGGCACGCCGTAAAGACTATCTGTTCACCTTTATATTAGTGAGCTCGGTGGTTTTCCTGCTCTGTATCCTGCTCGAGAATGTCAAACTTCAGCTCGGGTTCGCCTTCGGATTGTTTGCCATTTTCGGCATCCTGCGTTACCGAACCAATGCCATCCCCATCAAGGAGATGACCTATCTCTTCCTGATCATCGGCATTTCGGTGGTGAATGCCCTGGCCAACAAAAAGGTCAGCTGGGCTGAACTGTTGTTCACCAACCTGGCAATCATGGCCATCATTTACGGCCTTGAGAAGATATGGCTGCTGAAGCATGAGTCTTCCAAGATCGTGGTGTATGAAAAGATCGACCTGATAAAGCCCGAAAAATACGAACTGCTGAAAAAGGACCTTGAGGAACGCACAGGGCTTACCATAAACAGAATTGACGTAGGCCGCATAGATTTCCTCCGCGACACGGCCAAACTGGTGATCTATTATTATGAGAAAGGCATCAACATGGCCGATGATTCCGATAATGCCTATGCCCCGGGTGACGATGATGATTAATGACCGATTCTACATTTATTTCCTGCAAGGTGAATAATAAAAACTGCTTTACGGCCCGATTTGTGCATTGCGGTAAACTGACTCTGCTGTTGGGTTTATTGACGGGAACCATGCTGCCGGTTTTCCCGCAGCAATCCGATTTTCAGTTCTGGCCCCAGGTACAGTTCGGTTACAACCTTTCCGACAAATTCAAACTGTCGCTTGAGGAAGAAGTTCGCCTGCGCGAAAATGCCAGCCTGCTGAGGAAGGAGTTGACTGACCTGGGATTGACTTACAAGGTGAGTAAATTCTTCCGGCTGAGCCTGAATTACCGGCTTGAGCTGACCAGCAGCAATCCCGGCGAATATGCATGGCGTAACGGACTCTATGTTGACCTTACCCTGCGCAAAGGATTTAACCGGTTTCAGGCCGATTACCGCATCCGTTTCCAGTCGCCAAAGGTTGAAGCCGTTTCGGAGATAGCTTCTGCGAACCAATGGATGAAGAACCGGCACAAGGTAAGCCTCGAATATGATATTAAAGGCATTCCCCTCACCCCTGAAATTGAAGCCGAGCTATTCATTCCCTTCGAAAAGCATCAGGCTTTGATGATCGATGAATACAGGCTGTGGGCCAAGTTGTCCTATGCCCTGAACAAGAAGAACGAGATCGGCATCAAATATGGCATCCAGCAGGAAGTCAATGTAAATGATCCGTTAAGGGCTTATATTCTGGGGATAAGCTATTCACTGGATTTTAATTAGTCGGGAAGTCGGGCAGTCATGCAGTCGTGCAGTCTGGAAGTCGTGTAGTCAATGTGCTGGAGCATCCGCTTGTGCCTGTTATGGATGCAGGCAAACAAATATGTCCACCCCCTGCACCCCCGCCAGCGGGGGACA
>CAYMJH010000059.1:6544-19182 GCA_964390385.1 uncultured Bacteroidales bacterium
GCGTCATCTGCAAAACCCGCTTGCCGGTCGGGCAGGTCTGCGAGAAACAAAAAAACCGCCGGAAGACAATCCCGACGGTTTTTACTTTATCAGAACAAAGCAATCAGAAACTTATATCGACGCCGATACCTAAAATAAGGTTGCTCTTCGTGAGTTGATAGGAATAAGGTTGCATTGTGGATACATTGGTGCCTGATTTGGTCCCGTCCTGGTAGAAGGTATAGGCACCTCCCAGGTTCACCATAAGATTTTCTATGATCTGAATGCCCACGCCCAGTCCTACAGTACTGGAATTCAGGCTGTAGCTCAAGTCGCTCTGATAATCCTCGGTGACGCCAGTCTGGCTAAACCGATACCCGCCACTCACTAAAAAGTTGTCGGTAATGCCATATTCAAGGCCAAGGCCGACATCCCAGTAGTTTTTATCCATCACCTTGTCATTGGTGACAACAACCAGGGGCTCATTATCCAGGGTCTTGCCGTAATTGGCAGCCTTGTCGAAGAAATATTGGAACCCCACCGTTGCACTAAGGTTATCGATGATCTTATAGCCCACACCAATAGAAAACGTGGCAGGCATATCGCTGTAAACGATGGAATCCTGTTTGAACATGCCGGCACCGCTCTTATTGTCATTCACGGTAGTTTCAAGCTCCAGCTTGGTCTTCAGTTCATATTTCAGGCCGATGTCCAGTTTGTTGTCCATCAGTGAGAAATGTGCTCCTGCGAAGGGAGTGAAACCCGCTCCTTGTTCCACTGCATCAACCTCGATAGCAGAGGTCTGCATATCCAGGGCTGCAGCCTGTATGGTAAAGTCCATACCAAAAGTAGTACCAATCTGCCTGAGATAATTACCGGGGGTCATGGTTCCGCCCAGGGCAGGATTCAAGGGTGAGGCCGTTATGGTGATGTCCTGGATGTGGCCTGTATAGGTGTTTTTAGCCGTCACATAACGGGCGCCGGCGGCCACAGAGATCATGTCATTGATTTTGAAGGAAAGGCCCAGCTGATAGCCGAAGAAAATCGAAGTACCTTTGAAATAAATATCGGCATCGTAACCGGTAATGTTCCTCAGCAGAGGGTCAGTGCCGGTGGCCAGTTGGACGCCCTGGTCAAGCGTAGTCAGTGCACCGGAAACCACCGGCACGAGATGGGATATTCTCATCTCGAAAGAAGGCAAACCTGTTTCGTAGGTAGCTCCACCACCGCCGCCAACGGGATTAAATCCGAACGACACGGCGATCCTTCCCTTTTTCCAGGCTGCATAAGCGCTCGGGAATACCGGGGCCATCACATCTCCCTTGTACTCTTTCGGGCTTGGTTTAAGAAAGGGATAAGTGGCAATAACATCCTTATGTTGAAAAATAGTCTGGCTGTTCAATGAGAAATGAAATCCATCGTTCAGCTTAACCAGTCCGGCAGGATTGAAATAAACGGCATCGATCCCGGTTGAAGCATCCCGCACCAGGGTTCTTACCCATATAGCACTCTGGTTGGTATTGGTGACAATGCCAGCCGTGCATAACAGGTATGGGATTAGAAAGGCACCAGTTAAAATCAGCTTTAGTTTTTTCATTGTTTTCATAATTTGGTTTAATACGAAAATAATCAATTCGTATCAAAATGAAATATACTGAGGTTCAGGTGAATTTAGCGTGAAACCTGATTTTTGTCATATAAGTAATTGTTAATCTTTCATTTCACCCTAAACCGGATTGTTAATAAAAAGATTTCCCGGCTCTGTTTTTTCTTCAATTTCGGAATAGATTCCTATTTTTGCCTGAAATCAGCATCATTATGATCGTGATCGACAAGACCCTGACGGAAAAACTTGCAGGCGAGGCAGCCGTACTGCCCCGGAAACGAAAGAACCATAATTTTCACCGGGATCTCTCCGATCCCATAAACCGCATGATGCATGCCATGGAGCCTGAGACCTATGTTCAGCCGCACAAGCATGAAAATCCCGACAAGCGGGAGGTATTCATCATCCTGAAAGGGAGGGTGGCGGTGGTTGAGTTCAGCGACTCGGGAGCAATGTGTGAGTATGTTATCCTGGATCCGAAGACCGGCCATTACGGTGCGGAAATTGTGCCCCGAACCTGGCACACCCTGATCGTACTCGAAAAAGGCACCCTGGTCTACGAGGTAAAGGACGGCCCTTACGATCCCGCCGACGACAAGTGCTTTGCCCCCTGGGCCCCGGCAGAGGGAGAGGCCGGAACGGAGGAGTACAAGAAGAAAATCATCCGCCAAATGAAGACCATGAATTAATTGAATTTTTATGAATATCGAACAAGAAACATCGAATAATGAATGTAGAAGTTAATATTGGTACCTTCTTATCTTCGGCGTTCGGCGTTCGTTATTCCTTGTTCGGTGTTTTTAAATTCTATAATTTAGTTCCGTAACAATACCATCAATGAGCATTCAGAAGCCCTCTATTCCCAAAGGAACCCGTGATTTCTCGCCGGCTGAAATGGTGAGAAGGAATTATATCTTTGACACGGTTAAGGAAGTGTTCAAAAAATACGGTTACCTTCCGCTGGAAACCCCGGCCATGGAATACCTGGAAACCCTGCTGGGAAAATACGGGGAAGAAGGAGACAAACTGCTGTTCAAGATCCTGAATTCAGGCGATTTCATGCAGGGCGTGCAACCCAACGGCAATGTAAATGCATTGTCGCTCAAAATCTGCGAAAAAGGTCTGCGGTATGACCTTACGGTGCCTTTTGCCCGTTACGTCGTCCAGCATCAGCATGAAATCGTATTCCCCTTCAAGCGTTACCAGATACAGCCGGTATGGCGCGCTGACCGCCCGCAAAAAGGCCGCTACCGTGAATTTTATCAGTGCGACGCCGACGTGATCGGCAGCCCTTCCCTGCTCAACGAAACAGAACTCATCCAGATCATGGATGAAGTGTTCTGCAAACTGGCCATCAGGGTAACCATCAAAATCAACAACCGCAAGATCCTTTCCGGGATATCGGAATACATCGGTGAGGCTGAGAAGATCACCGATATCACCGTGGCGATCGACAAGCTCGAAAAAATCGGTGAAGAAAAAGTGTTTGCCGAACTGCTGGAAAAAGGCCTGAGCCGGGAAGCCGTCCGGAAAATACAGCCCCTGCTGAAAATCGCGGGATCAGGCAGGGAGAAGCTGGATGTGCTGGCCCCCATCCTAAGCCATACGGCAAGCGGCTCAAAGGGGATCGAAGAATTACAGGCGATCTTCGACAGCCTCGATGGCATACCGGCCTCCAATCTGATCGAATTTGACATTGCGCTGGCCAGAGGCCTGAATTATTATACCGGCGCTATTTTCGAAGTCAGGGCAACCGACGCAGAGATAGGCAGCATCTGCGGAGGAGGCCGGTACGATGATCTAACCGGGATTTTCGGTCTGCCGGGAATATCCGGTGTGGGAATCTCCTTCGGAGCCGACCGTATTTATGACGTCATGAACCAGCTTTGCCTCTTTCCGCTGGAGACTGAGGCCACCACCGAGGTGCTTATTGCCAATTTCGGCGGGAAGGAAGCCGGTTATTGTCTTTCGCTCTGCAGGAAGTTGCGCGAAGCCGGCATCCGAACCGAGATGTATCCCGATGCCGTCAAGCTCGGTAAACAGATCGGCTATGCGAGTTCACGCAACATACCCTTTGTGGCCCTCGCGGGTGAAAATGAGATCAGGGAGGGGAAGATCACGCTGAAAAGGCTCTCCGACGGTGAACAGCAAGCGCTCTCCCCGGAGGATCTTGTGCAGTACCTAAAAAGAAAGTCATGCCCGGGGGCATGACTTTGCATGAAAAAGAGAACTATATGAAATTTTATGGCTGTGGATTCAAAACTTTTTCTAATATACTGAATGCGGATGAATCCGTTGGATTTGTTTGATGAATCCCCATGCCGGTTATGATAAACCCTGTATTTTTGTTGATCGTTATCATCGTTACCGGTTAACAATGGTTATCACATTGTGGTGATCCAAATCACCTGAAATTTCAGTTTCATGATCCGGTACACCGGAAAAACTGCCTGCTTTTCACCAACTATAAGGGTCTGATGATGAATATTTCCTTAAAAGAATCTGTTGCCGAGGCAAATATTATTTAAATTTGCTGGCCGTTCTTCCAAAAGGGAACGGTTGTTGCTCCGAGTCTATGTTATTGAGATGGATTTCAGGTCAGTCGCCTTGGTTCAAAAGGAATGAAAGCCTTTTCAGGTCTGTTACCAACGTAATAATATTTGCCATATCTCTCATAGCCTTCATTGTTGCTGTGTGGGACACGGGTTTTTATCAATCGGTAACGCTTCAGCAGCAGATCGATGATTTCTACAAAGTCTATTTTGCCTGCAACGGACTGCTGTATTTTTTAAGGGCCCTGTTGTTCCTCAAAGAGCGGCATCATTCAGCCGTTGTAGTTACCAACCTTGCCCTGGGGGCCCTGCTCCTGTTTGAATTCTCCCTCAGCCTGATCCTTGGCAAACCTTATATCCTGAGTCGTTTGCTGCACCTGCCCCCGGTTTACAAATCCCTCGCCGTATTGCTGTTCATCTTCGAGTTTTCCCGCTTCGACCTGTTCCGTTTCATGGGATTGCTTAATCCCCCCCAGATCTTCATCGTCAGCTTTGGCTCTCTTATCATAGCCGGATCGCTTTTCCTGATGATGCCGCAGGCGACGACACAATCCCTGCGCTACATCGATGCATTTTTCACAGCGACAAGTGCAGTATGTGTTACCGGCCATATCGTGGTGGATACGGCTACCCGGTTTACCACCTTCGGGAAAGGGGTAATACTGGTGCTGCTACAATTGGGAGGATTGGGGATCATGACTTTCACCAGTTTCTTTGCCGTCTTTTTCAAAGGCAGCCAGTCCTTCCGGGAAAAGCAGATCCTGAAGGAATGGCTGAGCGATCCCAACCTGTCTTCCATCCGGCAGACACTGAGCAAGATAGTATTCTTCGTATTGCTGGCAGAAGCCGTTGGGGCATTGCTTATTTTTCTGTCAGTTGATCCCGGCCTTTTTGAAGGGAACCAGCGGTTCCGCTTCGCCTTGTTTCATGCGATTTCCGCCTTCTGCAACGCCGGATTTTCAACCCTCACCGACGGCCTCTTTGACGTCAGGGTTAGATCGAACATACCGTTGTTGTACATCATGAGCGGATTGATCCTTATCTGAGGGCTGGGATTCCCGGTTGTGCTGAATGGCTACGAATACTGTAAGGCCAAACTCCGGAATCTGATCGAGAAACGGACCAAGCGGTACCGTTATGTGCCTGCCTTTGGGCTGATCAATATCAATTCGCGCATTGTATTGCTGACCACATTGGTCCTTATTCTCTTCGGAGCAGCAGCATTTTTCATTTTTGAACATAAGCAAACGCTCGCCGGGATGGCCCTGGACGAAAAAATAGCTGTTTCCTTTTTCAGCAGCATAACCCCCCGCACAGCAGGCTTCAATGCCGTCAGCATGAACATGATCACCCTGCCCACGGTGATGGTGACCATTTTACTGATGTGGATAGGGGCATCCCCTGTGTCCACCGGCGGCGGTATCAAGACAACCACATTTACCATGGCCATCATCAATATGTTCAGGATCATCAAGGGAAAGGACAGGCTGGAGATTTTTCAGCGTGAAATAGAGGCAGGAGCCGTTAACCGTGCCTTTGCTGTTATTTTCTTTTCTTTTATCATCCTGGGAGCCGGCTCCATGATCATTTACCTGATTGAACCCGCGCAGGGCCTTCTTAAGATCATTTTCGAATGTTTTTCTGCGTATGGAACCGTCGGCCTTTCGCTCGGGATCACACCTTCTTTAACCGCTGTTTCAAAAACAGTGCTAATTTTGCTGATGTTTTTCGGCCGGATGGGGGCTATAACCCTGCTGATGGTTTTTGTCAGCCATCCGAGAAACCGGCCCTACCGGTTTCCTTCAGACAATATTGTGATAACCTAATGACTGTAACATGAATTTTGTAATTATCGGACTTGGCAATTTCGGCGCATCGCTCGCCAAAAAGCTTTCATCCATGGGTCATGAAGTGATTGGCGTTGACAGGGACCTTTCAAAAGTTGAGTTTTACAAGGACAGGATATCACAGACCATTTGCCTTGATGCATCGGACATACATGCCATCCGCTCGCTGCCGATCGCGGATGCTGACATGGTGGTCGTCGCCATTGGCCATGATTTCGGCTCTTCGGTGATGATCAGCGCGTTGCTGAGGAAGATGAACGTGCAGCATATCATCGGGCGCGAGACATCTTCCATTCATATCACGGTGATGAATGCCCTTGGGGTTGACAATACCATCAACCCCGAATATGAGTCGGCCGTCATGTTTGCCGAAAAGCTCGTCATGGAGGGAGTTAAGGACATCTATCCCCTGTCGAGGGAAATAAAAATTGCCGAGATCCCGTTGTTTGAATCATTGGTCGGTCAGCCGCTTGACTGCAAAAGAATCGAGGAGAAGAACAACATTGAGATCCTGGCGGTTAAGCGACCCACGCCAACAAAAGGCCAGGGGCCTAACGATGATATCTGCAAGATCATATCCGCCCGTCGTTTGCCGGATAATTTCCTGCTGCAATATTCCGATTTGCTTGTTGTTATGGGCAACAAAGACGACATTCAGGATTTCATGAAGGAAAAATGAAGGAAGAGGTAATCGGTGATCGGTAATTGGTAATCGGTAATACTGTTTACTGATTACCGATCACCGTTTACTGTTTACCTCCCCTTATCCTTCTTCCCGAACACCGAAAAATGCACGTATCGTTTCGGGTGCTCCCTCAGGTCGATGAGCAGGGAATCGAGGCTGTAAAGAGCGCTGTTGAGGTTGTTGTATACCGAGTCATTGCTGACCAGTTTTCCGGCCGTGCCTTCTCCCTTTTGAATTTTCGTGATCGTCATTTCGAGTTTGTCAAATGTCTGATCGGCCTTTTCAATCACAGCCCTGATATCGGCTTTCTCCAGCGAATCAGAAAGGGATGACAGGTTTTGCAGTGTATTCGACAGGTTCTCATTGTTGTTTTTAAGATTGCCGGAAACCGAGGCCAGGTTGTTAAAACTCCTGTCCAGGCTCCCTCCCGGTTCCAGTGATCCCGACAATTGTCCAGCAGTCACGCTCAGGTCAGCCAGGGTAGCTTTCAGGTGCTGCCGGGTAGGACCATCCAGCACCTGGTTTACGGCGGCCAGGGTAGAGTCGACCCGGGTCAGCACGGTTTCAGCCTTAACCCTGATCGTTCCGATAATATCGCCAAGTTCCGTTTCAACAGCTCCGGCAAGCGTATCTCCGGGCTCATAAAAACCGGGGCCCTCACCGAGCACAATTTTAACGTCCTTGATCCCCGAAACCAGGCTTGAGCTTCTGATGAGCAATGCAGTGCCGACGGGGAGCCTGACATTTTCATCCAGGGTGACCTCAACCGCAATCCTGCTGAAATCCTCCCGGTTAAACGTGATCTTGCTCACGTGACCCACTTTATAACCATTCAGGATCACCGCCCCCGATTCTATCAATCCCTGGATGTTGTTATAAACGGTATAATACTTGGAAGTCGGTTTGAAAATATTGATGCCTTTCAGAAAATTCCATCCCCATATCAATACGGCAATGGTAATGATCGCCACAAACCCTATTTTCACTTCACGTGATATTTTTTTCATGGATCAATTGGTTTTTGTTGTTAAACTGATTTCTTTCAATGCCTGCTCCAGCGGGATCACTGTATTGTCTTTCACGGCGATGACAAAGGCTCCCGGAAATTTATCCTGCAATTTCCTGCAGTAATGGATGGTCTCGTTGTAAGAGCTTCCCCCGTTCAGGGCATATTTATAAACATTACCGACTTTAAATTCCTCTATTTCCCTGAAACCTTTGAATTGAGGGTCCTGAGAAGGAATCTTTTTGGATGAGGCAAGCACCTGCACTTTGAATACAACGGGAGAAACAGCGTCCTGAACAGGCAATGGTTGTGTAATCCCGCTGTCGGATCTTTCACCTGATGCCGCCATCAGGCCGGCAGGCGGCACGGTATCGGTGTTACGGAAGGAAGAGCCGGAATCCGCGTTGTCATTTTTGCCAGCAATGTAGGTGTTTTTATTTTCCATCATCTGCTTATAGTCCCTGAACGCCCGGAAAATAGCCGATGCGATATAATCCTGCCCCGGTTCCGAAAGCAGGTATTTCTCTTCTTCAGGGTTGGTCATGAATCCGGTTTCGATCAGTACGCCCGGCATCGATGTCCTGGCCAGCACAAGCAGGCCCTGCTGTTTCACGCCCCTGTCTTTGCGTGAGGCTCTTTCCCTGAATTGGGTCTGAACATGGGCGGCAAAATTGATGCTTTGCTCAAAATACAGGTTCTGCATGAGGGAAAAGATCATGTAAGACTCGGGGGAAGCCGGATCAAAACCCTCATAATGGGCAGAGTAATCATCCTCGAGCAAGATCACGGAATTTTCCTTTTTGGCCACCTCGAAATTTTCTTCTGCACGATGCAGTCCCAGTACCAATGTTTCGGTCCCGTCTACCAGGTTGTTCACATTCCCGTTGGCATGGATGGAAATATACAGGTCGGCTTTATGGCTGTTGGCAATATCGGCGCGTTTATGGAGGGGGACAAATTCATCGGTTTTCCGGGTATAAACAACTTTCACGTCAGGCAGCTTTTCTTCTATATATTGGCCAAGTTTCAGGGCGATAGCCAGCACTACCTCCTTTTCGGTGCTTGTTTTTCCGACTGAGCCCGGATCCTTTCCTCCATGGCCGGCATCAATGACAACGGTTTTCAGCCTGTAGCCGTTGCCGGTGTCCTGCCACCCCTGCACCGGCATATACATGTTCCATAACACAAGAAACAGCCAGATTCCCCGTTTATACACTATTCTTATTGCCGTTTCGGTCATTGCGAATCTGTTAATTTATTAGCTTTGCAGCGCAGGATTTGGTATGTGAAAATACAAAATTAGACTATATTGTTTGAATTTGTTATCAAGCCTTTGATAAGTTTCTTTATGCACTGATGTTCAGTAAAATCCAAATATCTTACTCCGGGTTATTAACAACGGCGAAACAGCAGATGCCTTGCCTTGCCATACTATTTTTTCTGGCCGTCTCCGCAGCTGAGGCGCAGGACACACTGCTACCGGTCCTTACGGCCGACACCCTGCAACAGCCAGATTTCAGTATAACCACAGGACAGGCCGCCGATTCGCTGGTGACGGATTCCATCAGGGCAGATAAGAAAGCATCACGGAAGAATGTCCTTGAGGCAGAGGTAAAATACACCGCCGATGATTCATTCAGGATCAAAATTAGCGAACAGAAGATCTACCTGTATAAAAATGCCAAGGTGGAATACCAGAATATCAACCTGGAATCACATTATGTTGAATTTGACATGAATGACAACACCGTGATGGCGGCAGGGCTCAAAGATACTGCCGGGGTATTGCAGGGGAAGCCGCTTTTCAGTCAGGGTGAGGAAACCTTCAATTCCGACACCCTGATGTACAATTTTAAAAGCCGAAAAGGCATCATCAAATATGTGAAGACGAAACAGGGTGAGGGCATGTTGCATAGCAAGCAGACCAAGAGGCTGTCTGACGGTGAGATCCATGTGAAAACCGGAAAATATACAGTCTGCGATGCTGATCATCCTCATTTTTATATCGCGCTTACAAAGGCCATAGCCATCCCGAAGGATAAAATCATCAGCGGGCCTGCTTACCTGGTCATAGAGGACATCCCGCTGCCACTGGCCTTACCTTTCGGGTTTTTCCCCAATACTTCGGGGAGGGCATCGGGACTGATCATTCCAAAATGGGGCAATGAAAAAACCCGCGGTTACTACCTGAAAGACGGCGGCTGGTACTTTGTGCTGAACGACTATATCGATATTACCCTGCTGGCCACAGGATACACCAGGGGCAGCTGGGGAGCCAATATAACCACCGGCTATCGGAAAAGATATAAATTCAACGGCAATTTCTATGCCCAGTATTACAGGAATACCATCAGCGATGGCAATGCCGAGGAACAAGCGGGATCAAAGGACTATAAGATCCGGTGGTCGCACAGCCAGGATGCCAAGGCAAATCCTTCTCAAAGCTTTTCGGCGAATGTTGATTTTTCAACCAATTCCTACGAGAAGAATCATAGCACTACCATAAGTGACTATACAACGAACACAAAGACATCTAGCATTTCTTACCGGAAAAGCTGGCCGGGCAGGCCTTTTAATTTCACCGCCAGCATGAATCATTCCCAGAACAGCCAGACCGGCAAGGTCGACCTGAGGCTGCCCACCATGACCTTCAGCGTAAATCGCCTCTATCCTTTCCGATCCAAAAGGTCATCGGGTTCCATGAAATGGTTCCAGAACATCCAGATCAGCTATTCTTCAAAACTGGATAATTATATCAGCACTTCAGATACCATGCTGTTCACAAAAGAAACGCTGCATAATATGAAGAATGGCTTTTCGCACTCCATACCGGTCTCGTTAACCAATATCAAACTGCTGAAAATAATCAATATAACTCCGGGACTGAGTTATGACGGCGTACTCTATACCAGCCACATCCGCAAAAGTATACCGGATGACTCATCTTATTATTTTAATTTCAGGCCTTCTCAGCTGGTGATCGACACCATTCCCGGACTGGCTTACGCCCATGCGCTAAAACCCAGCATCGGCATCTCGGCAAACCCAAAGATTTTTGCCCGCTTTACCTCCAAGAAAAAGGATTCGTATTTCGTCGCCCTGCGGCATGTGATATCTCCCACAGCCTCCTTCGGATTTGTGCCTGACATTTCGCGCATCATGCCCAATAATTATTACCGTACACTGGTATACCCGCGCACCATCACCCAGCCCACCCGCGAAGAAGAATATTCGGTGTTTCAGAACGGCATGTATCCGACCCCGGCGCTGCCGGGCAGGAGCGGTTCCCTGAGCCTCGGTCTCAGCAATAACATAGAGATGAAGGTAAGACCCAAAAACGATACCACCGGGAAAGACAAGAAAGTCAGCATCCTCGACAATCTCAATTTTTCAGCCAGTTACAATCCCTTCTTAAAGGAATTCAAATGGTCGACGATCGGCATGAGCGGATCCACCCAGATCTTCAACAAAAAGATGAATATCAACTTCGGGGGTACCTTCGATCCTTATGCTCTCGATGCCGACGGCAAACGTATCGACAAGTCCCTTCTCGCAGCAGAAGGCAAACTTGTGCGAATGACCCGGGCCTATATCACTACCGGCTTCTCGCTGAAATCGAAAGCCAAAGGAGGGTCATCCCCGGGCCGTCCGGAGGAATCACTTGATGATATTTCAACGGACAGGTCTCCGCTGGAGACTATGGAAGAGAGTCCGCTGGCAGAATCGGCAGGGTATTACTACGGTGACTATGTGGATTTCAACGTTCCCTGGAGCCTGCGGGTAGATTACAGCTGGAGCTATGCCCGTACGGGCAGGACGAATGACTTCACCCATACCGTAAGGCTCTCGGGAGACATAAGCCTGACACCGAAATGGAAGATCGGCGGAAATACCGGTTATGACCTCGTTACCCGCAAGATGTCAGTGACGAACCTTAATATCCACAGGGACCTGCATTGCTGGGAAATGCGGTTCACCGTTGTCCCCTTCGGCCAGCGGAAGAGTTATTCCTTTACCATCAATGCCAAGACGTCCATCCTCAGGGATCTGAAGTATGACAAGAGGAAGAGCTGGTATGATAATTTTTAATTGTGAGGGTTATGAGGGTTGTCGGTTGTGGGTTGGCGGCGAAGGTGGGTAGGTTGTGAGGGTTGTGATTGTTATGATAGTTGTGATTGTTATGAGGGTTGTGGGTTGTCGGTTGTCCGTTGCCGGGATACTGGCGCAAGCGTCCGCTTGTGCCTCCTGTGTTATTTAGTGATCGGGGGATTTATTGATTATTTAAAACGGCATAATGTAAGGTCCAAGCGGACCTGTCTGCCGAATACAGGTAGGCGCTTGAACCAGTGAAAAAACGCTTGAACCAGTTTAAAACGCTTAAACCATTACAAAAACGATTGAACCAGTGCAAAAGAACACCAATGACGTAAAAAAACAAAACAATGATAACAAAATCTTTTATATGCCCGGTTTGCCCAACCTGCCTGTTGTTATTGATTTTAATGCCTGGATGTTCGGGCGATAAACCGACAAATGTTGAATCAGAATACGAACTTAAAACGTATCAACCCATGAAAAGAATCATCGCCACCTCCGATGCTCCGGCTGCAATAGGCCCATACAGCCAGGCCATAGAAGCCAACGGCATGTTATTTGTCAGCGGCCAGATCCCCATGGATCCGGTCACCGGCGAGCTGGTTGCAGGCGACATCACGGTGCAGACCGAAAGGGTTATTCAAAACCTCGGGGCCATCCTCAAGGCAGCCGGCTATTCGCTGGATGACGTGGTCAAAACCACCTGTTACCTCTCGAGCATGGAAGATTTTAAGCCGTTCAATGAGGTCTACGCGCGCTATTTCACCCAAAAGCCTGCCCGTGCTACGGTTGAGGTTTCCCGCCTGCCGCGGAACGTGAAGGTTGAGGTGGAGGCGATGGCGGTTAGGGAAGAGGGTAAACGGTAAAC
>CAYMJH010000060.1:0-7762 GCA_964390385.1 uncultured Bacteroidales bacterium
CACGTTCAGCTTTGATCTCAGCGAAGCCCGGGAGTTCTGGGGAATACTGATCCTGATACTGTCTAATATTTCAAGCAGCATGGGCAACATTATCGTTTCAAAAAGCAAAAAAAGGATGATCCATCCGGTTGTGTTGAATTCGGCCCAGCTCATTGTTGGTGGCTTCTTTCTGTATATAATTTCCCGGTTTACGGAAGAAACATTGACAGGCCCGAGGCCTTTTCAATACTATGCCTCCCTTGTTTGGCTTGTCTTTCTTTCAGCTGTGGCTTATTCGATATGGTTCCTGCTGATCCGCAGGCCCGGTGTAAAGGTATCGGAGCTGAACGTTTGGAAATTCCTGATCCCGGTGTTTGGAGCTGTCCTGAGCTGGATCATGCTGCCGGAAGAGAATCCGGAGGTTGTTGTGGTTGCCGGCATGGTGATCGTCACCCTGGCCTTGTTGCTCCTCTATCATCCACTGGTAACCAAAGGTTTTAAAATTGTCTTTAAGTGTATTGAAACATGGTGGCGCTGAAGGAAGGTTGTGTTGAACGATGCCCTGGATGCAGCCATCGCTTATTGACCATGCAGCAAAGCCTGGCGCAAAAGGAGGAATGGATCAGAAAGCAGCTTTTTGAATGGGAGGACAAAATTGAAAATATCCGTTCCGTTGAAGAGACCGGGCGTTGGAGTTACCGGCGAAAGGTTTTGCTAAGGGCTGATTTTACAGGCAACCGCTGGAATTTCGGCATGATCCGCCGCGATGAGTTTATCCCTATTCCCGGTTGCCCTGTACATGCTGAGGTAACGCGATTGTTGGTCCGGTTGTTGACAGACAGTCTTCCTCCTGCCAATGTCTTTCCGCTGGCCTACCTGTTTCAATCGGATGCACTGGTAACCCTGGTGCTGAAGACAAAACAACTGCCGCCTGCAGGATGGCTTACGGATGAATGCATCAGCGCATTGCTGTCAATGGGTATAAGGGGACTCTCCCTTCACCTGAATCCCGCTGCCGGCCGCCGGATGTTTGCTAAAAGCGGATGGCATTTGCTTTGGGGCGAAGATCATGCCCGTAACAGCGAAGGTTTGATCTATGGCAGGACTTCATTCAGCCAGCTGATCCCCGGTTTGCACAGCCAATCACTCGATCAGGCGGAGCATTTTCTTCGTCCCGGCCAGGGTGACTGCGTGGTGGATCTATACAGCGGCATCGGTAGCAGCCTGGTGCGCTGGATGAATAGGGGAGCTCACGCAGCCGGGGTGGAGACCGGGGGAGAGGCGGTAGACTGTGCCCGGATCAATTCGCCCCGGGCCCTGATCCTGAGAGGAGCCTGCCGGCAACGGCTGCCGCAATTGCAGCAATGGATAGATGAAAAATATGAACCGGCAAATGCGAAACTGCTTTATGCCAATCCCCCCAGAACCGGTATTGAACCTGATGTGTTGAAATGGATTACTTTGGAATACAGGCCGCACCGGCTGGCTTATCTTTCCTGCAGTGCCGGCACCCTGCGACGCGACTTGGTTGGACTGGTATCTGCGGGATTTTCTGTCAAACACATCCTTCCTTATGATTTCTTCCCCCGGACCCATCATGTGGAATGCCTGGTGTTGGCGGAGAAGAAGGTAAACAGTAATCGGTAATCGGTATTCGGTAAAAAAACCCCCGTCCTTGCGGGCGGGGGCAGAAAACACAGTTACATGTATAAAGAAAAACAACGTATATCATTCCCAGCCGGGATATTGACGCATTTTACCACCGCTTAATGAGACCTCCCGTTCCGGAAGGGGTTGAAATTCATTTTTCCCTTTGATGAATACCTTAACGTATCCGTCATCGTTTGGCTTGTCATTTAGCATTTCGTAGGCTTTGTTCCACCGGACAAGGTCAAACATGCGATGCCCTTCACAGGCCAGTTCCACGCGCCGTTCATGCACGATATCGTCAAAAGTTACGCTGGTTAATGCTGCCGGAACACCTGTGGTGCCGCACATACGTGCCCTTTCTCTTACCTTGTTCACATATTGCAGTGCTTTATCAGGCTGGTTCAGAGCAAGGGCAGCCTCTGCAGCGATCAGATACACTTCTGAGTAGCGTATCAGCCTTATATTATTGGGGGCAGCACACCAGTCTTTATAGTTGTCCCAGTATTCGGCAGCCGAGCATTCCCATTTTCGCTGGTAAGTTTTTGAAACACTGTTGGTGAAACTGATTGGAACCCAACGCGAATTGCCGATCTGAAGGGTATCGTTTTTGGGATACCATATACCGCCAACATTAATGGAATCAAATCTGTACTCCCATGCAATGGTGGTCTCCTTGCGTGGATCACCTTCTTCGAATTCTGCCAGCAGGCTCCTTGTAGGCAGTCCCAATCCCCAGCGCTGATTATAGGTACTTACATAATTATCCTCATAATAATATCGGGCCGTAGTCCAGTGAGCCAAAGCATTACCCCTTGCATCGATATAAGGCAGCCATTCCTGGATACAGCTGATTTCAAAAATTCCTTCAGGACACAGATCCCCGTCGGAAGTGAATATATAACGGAAGCCATTGGTTTCTGCACCTCTCCAGGTATTATATTTCTCACCGTTGATTCCTACCAGGAAATATTTATCCGAGGCGATAACCGCTTCGGCATAACTCAAGGCTTCATCCCAGCGTTCGGTCATACGGTCAAAACGGTCATCATCGTCACAATATCTGGCGTATGAGGACTCAAACAGACACATGCGGGCAAGCAAAGCCTGTGCAGAGCCTTTTGTGGCACGCGCATTCTCTCCTCCCCATCCGCCTCTTTCAGGCAGCACTGCAATGGCATCTTTAAGATCCTTCTCGATAAGATCATAGATATCTTTTATATCGGCCCTGCCCAACTCATATTCACTGGATCCTACCGTGTGATCCACCAGCGGAACCCCACCAAAAACGAAGGTAAGGTATAAATAGTTGATCGCACGGAGAAATTTGGCTTCCCCGATGCGTTTATTAAGCAGATCAATGTTTACATCCGGATCTGCATCTGCAACACCTGGAAGCCTTGTAATTGCGGCATTGCACAGTGCTATCGCCCGGAAAAGCGTTCCGTAGACATCATCCAGGGTGCCAAGTGTTTTTTCGGTGGTGAGCCGGTTAACATTTTCAGATCCCGGAACTTCATTTACGAAATCCCCTCCTGCTTCTTCATCATCAGAAGCGATATCTGATAAGTTCATGATCACACCTAAATCCCACGCCGCAACGGCATTGAATTGTGCATAGCAGGCTGTTAATGCCTGGTCTGCCTGATCCATGGTCCTGTAAAAGGATCCCTCGTTGTTGACGGCAGGGGGGACAGGATTTAGAAAATCCTCACTGCATCCGATGAAAAACATTCCGATAAGCAGCGATACCAAGTATTTTAATATATTCATTTTCATATTGGAGATTTTTTTCAGATTAATACTTAAGTGTCAATGATCAGAAGGTAATATTGGCACCAAAATAATACATACGGGTTACCGGATAAACACCCAGGTCGACGCCAAGTTCAAGAATATCCATTCCTTCTGTTTCAGGTTCTTTCCCTGCCACGTCAGGATTGAGTCCGGTATATCTGGTGAGCGTAAACAGGTTTCTTGCTCCGACATAAAGCCTGCATCGCTGGATGCTGACCTTTGAAGAGATTGTGTTGGGAACGGTGTAACCCAGCACCAGATTACGCAACCTTAGGTAAGAACCATCCTCGATAAAGAAATTGGTTAGCCTGTTATAGTTCCCTGAATAATTTCGCGGAATGTCGGTATCGGTATTTTTATGCAGCACAATGATCTCCTCCCCGGTTGAAGTTTGTTTTACCACATCTTCAGGGACATATCGGTCGGCATATTCTTTTGCGTGGTTCGCATAGCCTTGCAGGTAATAAAGGTATTGCTTCGTTCCGTTCAGTATTTTATTACCCAGGGTTCCGTTAAAGAAGGCAGAGAGATCAAATCCTTTATACTCAAGGTTGATGGTGAATCCATAAACCAGTTTTGGCAAAGGGCTTCCAAGGTTTACCTTGTCATCGTTGGTCAGTTCACCGTCGCCGTCCGTGTCCTTGTAACGGACATCTCCCGGTACGGCTCTATTCTGCATGTAAACAGTATCCCCATCATCAATCATGAAAGGCTGATTGATGATAACGTTCCTGGTGCCAACTCTTTTGGTGGGATCGGTTTCCCTGAACAATCCATCGGTTTCCCAGCCGTAAAACTGGGCAACCGGAGCACCAACGTAAGTCATATTGGTTGGATTAAGCACATGTACCCTGCCTGCTAATATCGAATCATTGGCCAGTTCTATTACCTCATTTTTCACACCTGAAAAATTCAGGTCAACAGATCCTGTCAGTTCGCCTTCCTTTTTGCGTCCCGTTATGGTTATTTCATATCCTCTGTTCTGGATACTTCCGATATTCACTTCAGGATAGGCGTTGATGTTAATATTTAGCTTTGTCCCCGCAAATCTTGGCACTTGCTGCGTCATGATCATACCTTCGTTTACTTTATTGAAGATATCAGCTGACAATGACAGGCGGTTACTGAAAAAGCTCAGGTCAATGCCAAGGTTCGTCATATTTACTGCTTCCCACATAATTTCAGGATTGGCAATCGCCGTCGGGGCCGATCCTGTTGAGCTCCTTGAATTATCAAAGGAATATTTCATATAGGAGAGTGATTCAATTTTTGGATAGTATGGAAAACCGGTCCTGGCATTGGCACCCGTTTGTCCATAGCCAAAACGCAGCTTACCGAAACTTAGGTATTCAAAGCCTTGTACAAATGCCTCTTCGGAAAACTTCCATCCCAGTGAAAAGGAAGGGAAAGTACCCCATTTATGGTCCTCGGGGAAATTGCTCGCGGCATCCCGGCGGATATTTAAAGTCATCAGGTATTTACCCTTGTAATCATAATTTAAGCGTCCGAAGAAAGCTTCACTGGTTCTTATATTAGCGGTACCAGTGGGAAGTTGACTCAGGGATGAGTCATCTTTTGCCTGGATAAAATACAACATGGAAGGATCTGAACTGGGGAAACCGTTGCGTGACCCGGTGATATCATATGTCTTCCATTGAAAAGCTTCATGACCTAATAATACCATAAGATTATGAGAACCACCAATAGTCTTCTGAAATTGAATCAGGTTCTGTATATTCCAGCTGTTATATCTTGCCATGGACTGGGTCAGTTTGTCAATGTCCCTGAATTCAGTCGGAGTGGCATGATATTCACCTTCATAATTCCAGACGTCATTGAATCCGAGAACTCCATTGAACCGGTTGATAATATCCAGTCCCTTAATCAATGTAACCGTCAGCCCGAAGTTGCCATCCACTATATTGGTTTTATCCTTTCGGTTGATCATATCAAGGTCAATAAGCGGATTATAGACGCTGAGAGGAGATACCGACCATTTGCCGTTTGCATCGTATCCCGGAACACTGGGATCCATGAGCAATGTATTATAAACCGGGTTCCAGTAATACTGATGCCATATCCATTCTTCAAAGCCCTCCCTGGCAGTATTGACATACGACAGCTTTTCCTCGAATTTTATTCTTTTCAATATCTTATGCTCACTGTTGACCCTCAGGGTGAACCTTTTGTATTCACTGTTCCGGATAATGCCTTCCTGCCGGTTATATCCGGCACTGAATAAAAAGGAAGAGACATCATTGCCCCCCGAAAGCGATAAATCATAGTTTTCAACTGCAGCAGGTTCAAACACTATATCCTGCCAGTTATAGGTTTTCAGTGTATCCGGTCGGTCATTCAGGGCTCTTGCTGCCGTTGAGGTCTCTTCGCACACTGCCATCCACTCCTGGGAATTCATCAGCTCTATTTTGTTGAGTTCCTGCTCAACGCCATGGTAAACATTCAGATTGGCCGTAAGTTTTCCCGGAGTCCCCATTTTTGTGGTGACCAGTATGACCCCGTTACCACCGGTGGCGCCGTAAATGGCTGCCGTTGAAGCGTCTTTGAGGACCTCAATGGAGGCGATGTCGTTGGGATTGAGATTCGTAAGATCTCCACCCTGAACACCGTCAATAATGATCAGGGGTTGTGATCCGTTGATGGAACTGATACCGCGGATCTTAATATCAACGCCTTCACCGGGCCGTCCTGATCTTTGTGTAATGGTCACACCGGCCGCCTGACCCTGAAGTGCCTGGTCAACAGTTGCAACAGGCAGCTTTCTCAGGCTCTCGCCTGAAACTGACGAAACTGCACCGGTTAAATCACTTTTTTTCTGCACGCCATATCCGACAACAACAACTTCATCAAGACTGGCCAGGTCGGGGGTAAGAATGATATTAACCGTTGTCTGACCCGCCACATTAATGCTTTCGGACAAGTAACCTATGTACGAGATAACCAGTACTGCATCAGGAGCAGCTTCAATGACAAAAACCCCGTTTAGGTCCGTAACCGTTCCCTGGGTTGTACCTTGAATGAGGACATTGGCTCCGGGCAGCGGGGAACCATCAGTGGCATCTGTGATTTTACCCGTGATGTTTCCCTGCCCGAACAAGGTTGCAGGCAAAAATAACAGCATCAGAGTAAAAATGCGGAAACATGCCCCCGTTTTAAAATGAATTACGTTTTTTTTCATAGTTAGAATTATATTATGTTAGGTTTAAATCTGATTTTCATCCATCCAAAAAAGCGTCATTTTATAATGTTTATAAGTCTTTCAGACTTCATCTTTGACTAAGATACAAAAAATAACTTCAGTAAAAAATTAACTAAAAAAAGGTGATAAATTATCTTGATGTGCTAAACAGATTCGGTATAATTACCAGGAAGCCATAGAACAAAATAATTAAGAGTTAATAATCAACCGGACTTAATCGAACACGAATTAGGAAATATATACAATCAATTGAACAGGATGGTATACAGAAAATGGCATAATGGAGGAAATATATACCGGGTGGAATATTTTGCAAAAAAAGTGGAAAAATTGGAATAGATAAAAGATAATAGGACTAAAGAATGAAGACAGCAAGACTGCATGACAGCAAGACTGTATGGCTGCAAAACCGAATCACAGCACGACTAAAATTACGCCCTCATTGAAAAATTCCGGTATTCCCCCGGTGTTATGCCATTCTTTTCTTTGAACAACTTGCTGAAATAGTAAACGGAACAAAATCCCAGGTGAAAAGCAATTTCCTTTATGCTCATCGATGTGTTGGAGAGAAGATAATTGGCCTGCTTTAACCGGAGCGACAAATGATATTGTACCGGCGATAGTCCGGTGTACTTTCTGAATGCCTTGCGAAAAAGGGAATAACCTACATCCAGTTCATCGGCCAGGGCTTCAACCCTCAGATTGCGATTCAGCCTTTCACGAATGACCAGACAGGCTTTTTGAATTGTGCTTTCAATGCCGCCACCGCTGAAATTCTTGTTTCTTGTAAGGTAAAGTATCAATCCCAGAATGTGGATCACGAGACCCGAGCATACCTGCTGATATCCGGGCTTTTCATCTTTAACCAGACTGATTACATCGTATAGCGACTGCATGACCTTGTCCTGAAAGCCAATATGGAACACCGGCTGTTCGGTTTCAAATCCGTTTCCATTAAAAAACTGATGCGTAAAACTTCCGTTAAAACCCAGATAATGCTCTTTCCATCCGGTTTCCTTAACAGGCCTATAACGGTGCCATTGGTCAGGCCGGATCAGAAGAACGGAACCCTCCTGCACCGGAAAATTGCCAGACCTGAGCTCCAGCATTCCTTCACCTTCG
>CAYMJH010000060.1:7772-19045 GCA_964390385.1 uncultured Bacteroidales bacterium
TCACCTGATATTCATGCAATACCCTGCCCTTGTCCCAGTTAAAATTATAACCCGTCGGATGCCCCGGGGGCGGATATTCTGCCCCCGGCATTACCCGTGCACTCCCGGCAACCGTAAGGTAAAGACCCCAGTCTTCATCTTCGGCATTATGGGTCAGGTACTTGAAATAATTTTCCATTACAATGTCATTTTATGTAAATGATAACCCAAAATATATATTGAAATTACTAATAATGAACCATATTTTTACTATGCTAACGATCCAGATTGTTAAAACAAGATTAAAAAAGCTTTTCTATGAATCCGGTTGCAGGTATCCTTTTAATCGCATTGGGCAGCGTTGGTGCGGCCAGCTTTTACGTTCCCTTCAAAAAAGTGAAGGATTGGGCCTGGGAATCCTACTGGATCATCCAGGGCCTGGTTGCCTGGATCATTGCTCCATGGATTGCCGCTTACCTGACGGTTCCCAGGGGGGAACTTGGAGCCATCATAGCCGCCTCACCCTCTTCTGCTAAGTTGTGGGCCGTGTTTTTCGGAATCCTTTGGGGCGTGGGCGGACTGACCTTTGGCCTGAGTGTGCGGTACCTCGGGATTGCCCTGGGCCAGAGTATAGCCCTGGGCTTGTGCGCGGCCTTTGGGACGCTGCTACCTCCGATTGTGGCCGGAGAAAACCTTTTCAGCACCACCGGAGGTATACTCACTGTCATAGGCGTTTCAATTTGTGTGTTGGGGATTGTGATCATCGGTTATGCGGGGGCCCTGAAAAGCAAAGGACTGAATGCTGAGGAAAAACAGGCCGCCATCAAGGAATTTGCACTGAAAAAGGGAATTCTTATCGCCATTCTGGCCGGTGTCATGAGCGCCTGTTTCAATTTCGGATTCCAGTTTGGGAAACCCATAGAAGAATCAGCCCTTGCTCACGGAGTCGACCCGCTGTTTCAGAAAAATCCTTCGCTGATCTTCATCCTGCTGGGAGGCTTTATTACCAATCTAATCTATTGCATGTCCCTGAACATAAAGAATAAATCTTATACGGATTATTTCAGGGTTCCCCGGAGCCTGTTCTGGAATAACATAATATTCTGCTCCATGGCCGGGATCCTCTGGTTCTTCCAGTTTCTTTTCTTTGGCATGGGATCCAGTAAGCTGCCTGCCAGCATGTCTATTTTCGGCTGGAGTATTTTGATGGCGCTGAACATTGCCATCAGTAACATATGGGGGATCCTGCTGAATGAATGGAAGGGAAGCAGCTCCAAAACCATCGTGGTGTTATGGATCGGCATCATCATCCTCATCCTGTCAGCTTTTGTGGTGAACCTGGGATAAAACCCCCCCTTAGTCCCCCCAAGGGGGGATATTGTACTGATAGCGGGGAGGTCAGATATAACCTATATCCAGTAATTGAGGGTTCATTATTAAGGGAATAATCATGAAAAGAATAAAATAAAAACAAATATCTTTTAATCATGGCAACAACACAATCAATCAGGAAAGCTTACCAGCTGGCAAAAGCTCAGTACAAGGACCTTAAAGTGGATACCGAAGCCGTGCTGGAAAAAATGAAGGATCTTACCATCAGCCTGCACTGCTGGCAGACCGATGATGTGGGCGGATTTGAGACCCCTGATGCCGAATTGAGCGGAGGTGGTATCCAGGCAACCGGGAATTACCCCGGGAAAGCAAGGACTATAGCACAGCTGCGACAGGATATTGAAAAGGTCAGAAGCCTGGTGCCGGGGAAATTGAAACTCAGCCTTCATGCTATATATGGTGATTTCAGGAATCAGAAAGTTGACCGTGACCAGATTGAGGTAAAACATTTCCAGAGCTGGATTGATTGGGCGAAGAAAAATGGCTTCGGGCTGGATTTCAATCCCACCTGCTTTTCACATCCTTATGCAGAAGACGGTTTTACCCTTTCAAGCAAGGATCCGAAGATCAGAAAATTCTGGGTCGAACATGTTAAGCGTTGCCGCAAGATAGCAGCCGAAATGGGCAGGCAATTGGGTACACCGGTGGTCAACAACATTTGGATACCTGACGGCTCCAAGGATGCTCCGGTTGACAGGAATACCCACCGCGCCCTGCTGAAAAAATCCCTCGATGAGATATTTGCTGTGGCTTATCCTAAAAAATACCTGAAGGATGCAGTCGAAAGCAAGCTTTTCGGGATCGGTTCCGAATCTATGGTTGTGGGTTCCCATGAGTTTTATCTCGGGTATGCCATAAAAAATAACAAGCTGATCTGTCTTGACAACGGTCATTTTCATCCGACCGAACAGGTGGGAGACAAGATTTCCTCCATACTGCAGTATGTTGATGAATTGCTGCTGCACGTTACCAGGGGAGTCAGATGGGACAGCGATCATGTCGTTATTTTTAATGATGAGATCCAGTTGATCGCCCAGGAAATTGTGCGTGCAAAAGCATTGAAACGGATCAATATCGGACTGGATTATTTCGATGCCAGCCTTAACCGCATTGGCGCCTATGTGGTAGGCATCAGGGCCGCCCAGCTCGCTTTCCTGTTTGCCATGCTGGAGCCCTTTGAAACCCTGAAAGCTTATGAAGAGGCCGGCAGGAATTTCGAGCGGCTGGCATTGCTTGAACTATTGAAGACAAAACCTTTTGGTGCCGTGTATGATTATTTTTGCCTGGCCGCCAGGGTGCCCGTTGCAGCAGATTATATCAGTGTTATACAAAAATATGAAAAGCAGGTGCTGAAAAAAAGAAAATGAAATTCCCTGCGGATATTACCCTGACCTCGCAGGAATAACAGAGATCCCATACCACCTTAGCGTCAGACAAACCTAACCGGTATGCGCATACCGGTTAGGTTTTTACACTTACTTTAGTTCGTTAACGACCAACGGCATACTAAGAAATAACCTGCCTTCATACCTCCAAATCAATCCCCACCGGACAATGATCCGATCCCATGATATGATCCCAGATGAAGGAGTCCCTGATGTTTCCAAAGAATCTTTCGCTTACGAGAAAATAGTCAATGCGCCATCCGACGTTTTTCTCGCGCGCCCTGAACCGCTGGTTCCAGAATGTATACTGGATCCTGTCAGGGTATAACCGCCTGTAAGTGTCGGCCAGACCGGCCTTTAACAGGTTACTGAATCCGTCGATCTCCACCTGGGTATAACCGGCAGACTTGTTATAGTTTTCCCTGGCTCTTGCCAAATCAATGGCCTCATGGGCAACATTCAGGTCGCCTGTTAGGACAACCGGTTTACGGGCATCGAGATCCTTCACGAAATGCATCAGTTCGCTGTCCCATACCTTCCGGTAATCCAGTCGTTTCAGGTCCTGGCCTGAATTCGGTACATATACGTTTACCAGGAAGAAACCCGGGTATTCCAGGGTGATAACCCTGCCTTCCTGGTCATGTTCTGCCTTGTTGATTCCGAATTGATGCTGCACGGGCCTGATCCTGGAGTAAACAGCAGTGCCTGAATACCCCTTCTTTTCTGCCGAGTTGAAAATCATATTATAATGGCCTATTTCATCGGGCACAGCAGGCATCGTCTCTGCCTGGGCCTTGGTCTCCTGTATGCACAGGATATCAGGATCCATCTCTTTTACCGTATTGTAAAAGCCTTTGCCAACCATAGCCCTGATGCCATTCACATTCCATGAAACGATCCTTAGCTTCTTACTCATACTGCATATTGAATTGATTTGACTAAGATAAAAAGTTTTTCCAACACCGAAACACCCACCGAAACACCCTGCCAGGGTGTCTATTGCCTGATTCCCTGCCAGGTAGTCAAATGCTTCGTATACTGGCAGATACATATCATAATAAAAAAGTAGCTCCCTCTTTGCCAAAATGAAATATTTCAAAGAAACTATTCAACACATTCTACTTCAATATGTTATTCAAATATACCCTGCCAGGGTGTCTTTTAGGGAAACTTTTATAAATTCTTCATTCTCATTCTGTTTCTCTTCAAGCCAGTCAGAGTGTCCTGAGCAAGTATTCCTCGGCTTCAACTGACCAGATGCCTTTATTATTGGAGCATATGGCATGAAGCTCCCTGAAAAGCGGATCGGTTTTTCCTTTCTCCCCGAAATCATTGATGGCGGTTAGAGGCATGTCGATGTGCATATACATAAGCTTTTTGCCTCCGGGTATCTCAGGCAGGCGAAGGGTGGTATCAATCACGGCGTCGATGCCGCCGATATGGGTTACCAATGGAGCCGGATCCAGACCTTTGGATAGATAAAGCAGGGCCTCTTCCATGTCGGCGTTGTTGCCGCCTGATGTGCCTGTGATATGGGTGGCTTCATAATGAACATTGTAGAAATTCAGATGGGCTTTGAAATTGGGATCCGAAGGGCCGGCAAAGAAATTGAGACAGCCGTCACGGGCCAGTATTTTGTCAGCCTGCTCGATGACAGCCGGTACCGGAGCGAAAACAAAAACGTCATCGTATCCATTGCTCCCTGTCAGTGAACGCAGATGATCAACAACGTTTTCTACCTCCGCTGTATTGATGTATTGTAGCTTAATGCCTTGGGCAGCAGCCAGGGATGGAGGGAAAAGCTTTTCCGCCCTGTCGAGCCGGGCCTGGTCAATATCGGTCACTATGAATAATCCGGGACGAATATCCTCGCGATGGACGACATAGTTGATAGCCGCCAGTCCCATGGGCCCGGCCGCTGCAAGCAATGCCAAACTGCCTCCCTGCACGATCTCCATTTCGTGTATGTATGATCCGGGCTTTGTGTGATAGTTTGCATGCATGGCCCCGATGACACACGAAAGCGGCTCGGCCAGCGAGGCAGGGTAATAGCCTTCACCTGTATAGGGAAGAAGGCAGTTTTGCAGCATGACCTCCCGCGGTATGATTACATAGGCGGCATCGCCTCCGATATACCGGTAGGAATATCCTGGAGCGCTCAATACACCAACGGGTCCCTGCTCATAATTCATGGCGGGCTGTATGGAGAATTTCTGTCCGGCCTGAAAACGGTCTGACCACTTCTTCCCGACTTCCAGCAACTCTCCGGCAAACTCATGTCCGATGATGACCGGGTGCCTGGCAACGTTCCAGGGGATTCGCTTATGCTCCGTACCCTGTTTGGAGGCTTTGTAGGATGACATGCAAAGGGAGTCACACACTACCTTTGCCAGTATTTCATCTTCCTTAATGGCAGGAAGGTCAAATTCCTCAAGCCTGAGGTCTTCTTTTCCGTATAGTCTTACTGCACGCGTTTTCATATCCTTAACGTTTTATACTCCGAGTTTCGATCTCCTGATCTTCTCCGATTTCGTGAAATTATTAACAGCATGATGACCCTTCAAGGGCATGATCCGTTCGTGGATGGCATCGTTGATCCAGTCGGGCTGAGGGAAGAACCATTTTTCAAGCTCATAGGCCGGCGTTATCCAGTTGCGTGAACCCACCACCACCGGAGGAGCATCGAGATAATCAAAGGCCAGCTCCGTGATACTCTGTGCCAGGTCTTTCAGGTAGGAACCGCGTTCGCAGGCATCACTTGCCAGCAATATCCTGCCGGTTTTTTTCACCGATTCGATCACGGGTTCATAATTGAACGGTACCAGCGAACGGGCATCGATTACCTCGGCCGAAAGGCCGTATCTTTCTTCCAGGGTTATTGCAGCTTCCAGCACCGGATATAAGGTGGCTCCAATGGTGAGAAGTGTTATATCTTTTCCCTTTCTTTTCACGTCGGGCTCGCCGATTGGGATTTCATAATACCCCTCCGGTACCCCTCCTTCATGGAACTGCTCACCGACATCGTAAATGCGCTGGCTTTCAAAGTAGATCACCGGGTCGGTTCCCTGCAATGCAGCATTCATTAGTCCTTTTGCATCATAAGGAGTGGCCGGGAAAACAACTTTTATACCCGGAATATGAGCTACCAGCGAAGACCAGTCCTGCGAGTGCTGGGCCCCGTATTTTGATCCGACCGATACCCGCAATACGACGGGCATACTGATCAGGTTGCCGCTCATCGACTGCCATTTGGGCAGCTGGTTGAAGACTTCATCACCGCTGCGGCCCAGGAAATCGCAATACATGATCTCGGGGATCACTCGTCCTCCGCACATAGCATACCCTATCGCCGTGCCGACGATGGCTCCTTCGGAGATCGGTGAATTAAAAAGCCTGTGATACGGCAGCGCTTCGGTAAGTCCGCGGTAAACAGCAAAAGCTCCGCCCCAGTCGCGGTTTTCCTCACCGTAGGCCACCAGGGTGGGATCCTTGTAAAAACGGTCAATAATGGCCTCAAAAATGCCATCGCGCAACTGGTATTGCTTCATCTTACTGTGAGGCTTGCCGTCCTTATCTAAGGCAAAGCGTTCTTTTTTGGCAAGCTGCTGAATCCTTGGATTTTCATGCAAGGGATGATTGACCTCAGGATTGCCTGTTTCCATGGCGTCAACCGACCGGTTCGAGAACATCATGGATCCGATCATTTCGGGATGCCGGTCGAGGTCCATCCGGGGTGAAATCTTGTCGTCCACCGTGAGCTTCAGCATTTCCAGGATAAGGGCTCTAACGTCGGTCCAAATTTCATCCAGTTCCTGCTGCCTGGCAACACCGGCCTTTACAAGGCTGTCACCGTAAGTCACAATGCAGTCATGCTGCTGCCAGGCTTCGACTTCTTCCTTTGAACGGTACGAGGAGGCGTCAGAAGGAGAATGTCCGCTGAAACGGTATGTTGTTACCTCGAGCAATACGGGACCTTTTTTTTCTTCCAGTATCTTTCTTTTGCGTTCATAGGCTTCGATTACTGCAAGAGGATTATTACCGTCAACCCGTTCAGCATGCATTTGCTGCGGATTGACACCGGCTCCGATGCGTGCCGCCATGCCATATCCCATGGTCTCTCCGCAGGTCTGGCCTCCCATACCGTACTGATTATTCATGATGTTGATGATGACCGGCAATCCTCCTTTCATATCCCCCGGCCACAATTTTTCAAACTGATCCATGGCGGCAAAACAAATGCCTTCCCAAACCGGACCACAGGCCATGCTGGCATCGCCGATGTTGGCGACTACAATCCCGGGTTTACGGTTCACCTTTTTATACAAAGCCGCACCCACTGCTATATCGCCGCTACCGCCTACAATGGCGTTATTCGGGTAAACGCCGAACGGTGTAAAAAAGGCATGCATGCTTCCGCCCAAGCCCCTGTTAAAGCCGGTTTCCCGGGCAAATATTTCAGCCAGCGTACCATAAACCAGGAATCTGCGTGCCAACGATTTCAAGGTACCGTTAAAATGCTGCCTGACAATATCCATGATCTGACCGCCGAAAAACGATTTCATCACGGCATCCAGTTTATCATCTTGAAGCTGGTGAATGGCGCTGAGCCCTTTTGCAAGGATCTCCCCGTGACTGCGGTGTGATCCGAATATATAGTCATCAACACCCAGGGTATAGGCCATGCCGACAGCGGCTGATTCCTGGCCTATGGAAAGATGCGCAGGACCGGGATGATTGTATGAAACACCATGGTATTCGTTGGTGGTTTTAATAAGGTTGAGCATGGTCTCGAATTCCCTTATGACTGCCATGTCATGGTATATCCTCAGAAAATCTTCACGTGAGAATTGGCTTTTTTCCTCTTCAATGGTCTTGCTGTAATGGTTTACCGGTATCGGATTGAGTTTAATCTGTCCGGATTTTCTAACGTCTTTCGGATCGATGAACTGATTCTTGGGCATATAGTATTTTTTGATTTATTGATTTGATGATTTTTCCTCATTCTGGCGCAAGCGCCTGCCTGTTCGGCAGACAGGTCCGCTTGTGCCTTTATCTCCTTTAAAATAAGAACGCTCCCTCCTTAAAAATCTCCGATACCGTCGGATGCGGAAATACAATTTCTTTTAATTCTTTCAGCGTAAGCTGAGCTTCAATGGCCATTGCAGCACCAAAGATCATTTCCGAGGCCGGATTGCCGACCATATGAACGCCCAATATTTCCCGGTATTGCTTCCCGACAATGATCTTACACAATCCCTGGAATAGTTCGTTTTCGGCAACGAACCTGCCCGCATAGGTCATGGGCAGTTTTTGAACCTCTGTTTCAATCCCCTTGTTCCGGGCTTCTTCTTCGGTAAGGCCTACAACGGCAACTTCGGGATTGGTATATACCACACCGGGGATGGCTTTATATCGCATCCTGTCGGGTTTGCCCGCGATATGGTTAACGGCAACCTCACCCTCGCGGCTGGCCGTATGGGCCAGCATAGAAAATCCCGTTACATCGCCGGCAGCATAAACATTGGGAATATTGGTCCTGCAATGTTCATCGATCCTGATGCCTCCCTTAAACATTTCAACACCCAGCTTTTCCAGTCCGAATCCTGTGATAACAGGTTTTCGCCCGGTGCTTATCAGGTTCTCGTCAGCCCTGATTTCAATGGATTGTCCTTCTTTTTCAAGCTGGATAGTCCTGTTTTTGATTTCCGTGACCTTCGCCTGCAAGTGAAAATCAATGCCTTTTTTACTGAATTCCTTCCTGAGGAGCTGGCTGACGTCCCGATCCATACCGGGAAGTATTTCGCTCATCATTTCAATAACGGTTATTTTTGAGCCCAGTGAATTGAAAAGGTTGGCAAATTCAAGTCCGATCACCCCGCCGCCGATGATGGCCAGGGATGCAGGTGCCTGCTTCAGGGAAAGTATTTCGCGGCTCGTCAGGCAGTTGGATTCAGCGAGCCCTTTAATAGGAGGTATGCCGGCTTCCGATCCCGTGCAGATGAGGATATTCCGGCATTCAATGGATTTACCTTCAGCCTCCAGGGTAACGACACCTTTTTTGTTTTCAAGGATCGTGGCTTTTGCCTTCACAAACTCAACCTTGTTATGCTTCATACGGTTTTCGACACCGGCCACCAACTTACGTACCACCTTATCCTTGCGTGACATCATGGTCGAAAGATCGGCCTGCGCAAGGGTGGTCCTGACACCATATTTTTCCCCGTGAAGAGCATAATCCAGTATTTTGGCAGAAAATAAAAGGGTTTTGGTGGGGATGCATCCTTCATTCAGACAAACACCGCCCATTGCTTTATTTTCGAAAAGGATAACAGCCAGGCCATGCTGTCCTGCTCTTTCTGCAGCTACATAACCGGCAGGACCTCCTCCTATGATTCCGAGATCGTACATTGTTTTAGACTATTTTTTCGTTGAAGTTTTCAATTTCATTCCGTATTTCAGCCAGGAATTTGGTGGCAGGACCGCCGTCAATGGCCCTGTGGTCATAGGTAAGGGAAAGGCCGATATAGGGTACAAAGGCTACATTGTATTCTTTCAACGGTACGGGCCGGTAAGTGATGGCGTTAACACCCAGGATGGCCACCTGGGGCAGATTTATTACCGGAGTGAACATTTCGACACCGTAGTTGCCCAGGTTTGAGACCGTGAACGAAGCGCTCGTGGGAGCCAGAAGGTCAGGATTGATGCTGCCGTTGCGGCATTGGTCAGCCATCTTTTTCAGCTCCCGGGAAAGGTCAGTCAGTGAAAGATCAGATGCATTCCGCAGGACAGGAACCATGAGTCCGCGGTCGGTATCCACCGCCAAACCCAGGTGCACCGCTGAAAAATACCGTATGCTTTCACCCAGGAAATGGGCATTGGCGTCGGGATGCTTTTGTAACGCCCTGATGACTGCGAAGCAGATCATATCATTGAGGGTGATATTGTGAGGATATCCTTTTTCCTGCATTGCCTTTACCTTTTCCCTGGTCTCCAGCAGGCGGCTGGCATCTGCTCCCATATGATGCGTCAGCTGGGCTGAATGCTGCAACGAAGCATGCATCGTTTTGGCAATGATCTTCCGTATGTTCGACAGGGGCTTGTCAGTGAATGCATCGGAATCGCCGGCCGTTGCAGTTGTAAGGTCGTCCGTGGTCACGGATCCTGCCAGACCTGTGCCTTTCCCTTTTGCTGAAAAACCTTCCCTGGCAAGGGCTGCACCTGCCATGGGCGTCATGCGGGAATGTTCCTGCAGGTATTGATGAATATCGCGTTCGATGATCCTTCCGTCGGGACCGCTGCCTCTTAACAGGTTCAACGGAACTCCTTTTTCCTCTGCCATCCGGCGCGCCCGGGGTGAAATTTTCAACGGTCGGCCTCCCTCATTTGCAGTATGCTCAGTCACCGGTAACAGCTCTGTAAATATGGGCTCATCTTTTTTAGCTCCGTCAGGTGTTTTATGCTCAGATCCGGAATCGGCAGCAGGTTGCCCCGGCCGGTATTCCTCAACGGATTCTCCCGGCTTACCGATAACAGCGACATTCGTCAGGACCGGGATCTCGTCTCCTTCAGTGAAAAAGGTTTCCAGCAGGATACCTTCCGTTTCGGCTTCTGCTTCAAAAGAGGCCTTGTCGGTTTCATAGGAAAACAGGGTGTCTCCTTTGCTTACAGGATCTCCTTTTTTTTTGTTCCAGACCGACAGGATACAGCTTTCAACCGATTGTCCCTGTTTGGGCATGATAACAGGTGTGGCCATAATGCAGATTTTAATGCCGTAAAAGTAAATATAATAACATGTATATACAAGTAATTAGATAAAAATATTTAAAATTTTGCAAGAAACAGTATATCAAATTAATAATAGTATTTATATATTGGATATTATTACAAGTCAAAAAATATAGTCTGACATATTTTACATCGGATTGTTTTTTTTGTTACATTTGTTTGTCACATTTTTTACCACCCATGGCCCAGGTCTCTAAAATCCCGGCATACCGGATCGTTTATGAAACGATCCGGAAATATATCCAGGATGATGTATACAAACAGGGGACACTGCTTCCTTCAGAAAACGACCTGTGTATCGTATACAGCGTTACAAGACCAACCATCCGAAGGGCCCTGGATGCCCTGGTAAATGAAGGATATATTAAAAAACACCAGGGTAAAGGCAGCATTGTTATGGGTCCCCCCAAGGGAATTGGCATCTTGTCCATTACCGGGACAACATCGGCTATCGGACAGCATTTCCTGAAAACAAAGATCATCGTTAAACCGGAGGTCAGAAACTGGACCAGCGCTTTTACTTACAGCCTGTCTGAGCGCGAAAAGGAACTGGGCTGCATTTATATGGAAAGACTGCGCTATGTAAACAACAAACCTGTTTTTTACGATATTACCATGATCCCGAATCTTAACCTGCCCAGGTTTACTTCAAGATCATTTGAAAACAGGTCATTGTTCGATATCCTGCGCAAATACTACCAGGTCGAGATCAGGGGAGGGGAGCAGCAAATC
>CAYMJH010000061.1:0-18940 GCA_964390385.1 uncultured Bacteroidales bacterium
TGTTCATCATCCATTCAATCTGTCCGTTTACGCTGCGAAATTCATCTGAAGCCCATTTCTCAATAAGTTTCATGGTATCGGGATCGATCCTGAGCACAATTGTTTTTTTATCTGCCATATATAAGACTAATGGTATAAGGTACCTGTGTTAACGATCGGTTCCACTTCATGCTCACTGCAAAGCACCGTCATCAGATTGCTCACCATGGCTGCTTTTTTGTCGTGGTCAAGTTCAATGATCTGTTTCTTCGATAGCAGGTTAAGGGCACTTTCCACCATCCCGACAGCTCCCTGCACAATTTTATGGCGGGCAGCAATAACCGCTGATGCTTGCTGGCGTCGAAGCATTACCTGGGCAATCTCGGGGGAGTAAGCCAGGTAACCGATACGGGCTTCGATGACTTCAATGCCGGCAATAATGAGACGATCCGAGATTTCTTCCTCCAGTTTCGCATTTACTTCTTCAGAATTCGAACTCAGGGTAAGCGAAGCGGTTTCATCCTCGTAGTGATCATACGGATAAGTACCGGCCAGTTTCCGGACCGCCGCATCCGTCTGCACCTTCACAAAATTCTCATAATCATTGACTTCAAAAGCAGCCTTGTAGGTATCTTTGACCTTCCAGACCAGGATCACACTGATCATGATAGGATTCCCGGTTTTATCATTCACCTTTATTCTTTCGCTTTCAAGGTTTTGCGCTCTCAGCGATATCGTGGTGCGCAAGAGGAAGGGGATGACCCACCAGAAACCGCTTTCCTTAACGGTTCCCCGGTAGCTTCCAAAAAGCAAAAGAACCTTGGAAGTATTGGGGTTCACGACAAAAAAACCGGGACCGATAAAAGCTATCAGGGAGATGGCTGCGATCCCCAGTATTACAATTTCTTTATAAAAGGCCCAGAGGGCCAATCCGGTCAATGCCAGCAGAATGGTAAACGCAAGGTAACCATTCAGAGGTTTGTATAATTTTTCAGCTTTCATATTATTATGATATTATTTTGATATCAAATATATCATGTTTCTGAATAAATCAAGTGTGTTTTGAAAAAAAATTTCCGGCAGATAATTTTGAAGTCTGGGAGTCTGGCTGTTGGCTGTTGGCTTTTAGCCATTTGCAAATGGCCAATAGCTAATAGCCAAGCATCAAAACAACATTACAAAAAAAAAGCCCGGACTTTCATCCGGGCTGTCTCGTCCTGCTGTTCAGCAAACCGCTTACGATATCCTGATTTCTCTTGCAGGTTTTTCCTTGGCTTCTTCCCTTTTGGGGATCACGATCTGCAGAATGCCATCCTTGTGGTTGGCCTTTATTTTATCGGCATTCACCGTTTCGGGCAGCGAAAAAGAACGCCTGAAGGAGCAGTAACTGAATTCCCTGCGCATTACTTTTTCGTCGTTTTCTTCATGCTTTTCCTCTTTTTCCGAGGAAACGGTCATGACATTGTTGTCGAGCTGTATCTTGAAATCTTCTTTGTTAAGACCGGGAGCGGCCACTTCAATCCGGAAATCATCCTTGCCTTCGATAATGTTCACGGCCGGGATGGAATACTTGTTCTCCATATCAAAGAATTTCGGGAAAAGATCGCCGTTGAAGAATTCTTCCACAAGGCTCGGCAAACTGGTTCTGGTTCTCAATGATGGTAACATGGTTTTATCCTCCAATATTTTTAGTTAGACATATGTTAGTGTTTACACCCATCATTATTCAATTTGCGTACCAGGAACATTTTCATGCTAAAATGTCATGTTTTTAGCGGAAGAATAAGCCATAATGGCATAATAAATGTATAATAAATTCGGTTTTTTTATCTTTTAATTATTGATAATCAATATTATAAAACAAAGTATATCCTGGCCTTTTTATTCTTAAAGTCTATCATATCCAACCGCCTTTTCAGCATGGATAGCAATTAATCAGGATCAGGTTTCTGTTGGATATAACCGGACAGGGCATCCACATAGTCCCTGAAAGCCTGTATGCCTTTTTGCGTTATATAACAGGTTGTCAGCGGGTAATTCGCCCGGAAGGATTTGGTAACCTCAATGTACCCGGCCTCCTCCAGTTTCTTCAGCTGCACGCTGATATTCCCCCGGGTCGCCCCGGTTTTTTCCAGCAGGTAGGTGAACTCAGCCGATCTGACACCGATCAGCAGGGACATGATTGAAAGACGCAACTGGGAATGTAATAAAGGATCAAGTTCTTTAAACATAGCCGTAGTTTTTTCAGACCGTTACTTTTCGTACTTCCTTTTTAACATCCAACCGGGAATAATATAGGCGATGAGCGTGGTTGCTGCCGTTATCAGCAATTGTACCGGGTAAGGAGACAGAAAGGAACCAATGGCTGCCACCCAGGCAATAACGCTTCCGATAATCAGCGGCCTGAACCTCAGTATTCCGCCGGATACAAACAGGGCCAGGGCATACATCGACAATGAAACGGGTTGAATCAGGCTATGATGGGCCGAAATGATCAGTGACAATAACAGCAATAACGAGAGGGTCCACCCGATGAAAAAATAGAGAAAGAAATGGCCTACATAGGATGTGGATTTTGACCTGCCATGTTTCCGAACCGCATATAAAATGCTGGCAAACAAACCGATCCCCATTAATACCGGCCAGCCGACATAGTGCCAGGGAACCTGAAAGAACCGCAGGAGGACATATTCAAGCAGGCTGGCGAGCAGTACAAGAATGCCCCATAAAAGATAATAAAAATAATTGTCCTTTACATTGCACCTGGCAGCTTCAATCATATCGTAAATGATCTTTAAGCCTTCCTTTTCGGTGATTTTTTCTGCATTTTCCATGTTCATTTTATTTTAGTTTATAGAATAAATACAATGCTAATATAAACATGTTTATATTATAAACAATATTTTTATAATAATATTTTTACCCAAAAAGGATTTTTAGCCACGAATGCACAAATGAAGATTAAGAAAAAAAGGCCACGAATGCACGAATGAATACTTTATAATATGCTATATAACAATATTTTAAATATTACACAATCACACGAATTTCCGAAAAGAAGCTTTTCGGAATGCACTCAATAGTTTTTTCTGTAAGGATTGATTCTCACCGTTAAAACGACTGTATTTTACCCGATTGCATCCCTATTTCAATCGTTTTTCTGAAGCAGGATATAATGGAGGCAAAAAAAAGTGCGGCCAAGACCTGGCTTAACCGCACGTATTTCAGCAATGAATTTTTGGGTGCCGGGACTATTGCAACAAAAAATTAACAGGAATGGTATATTTTACTTTAACCGTTTGCCCCCTTTGCTTGCCGGGTTTCCAAGCCGGCATGGAAGACACAACCCGGATTGCCTCAGCCTCAAGTTCCTCCATTGCATTTTCTTTGAGTTCCGGCTCATCTGGCTTTTTTGATACCACAACAACCGATTTCTGATCAGCATTCACGGGAATGCTTTTTATTACTGCCGGTTTTATAACATTTCCCTTTTCATCGATGATAAACTCAACGTATACCTTTCCCTGAACATGGGATTTTGCGGCTGCTTCGGGATAGGTAACGTTCTGCTGGATAAATGTCATCACGTTTTCAACGCCTCCACCCTGAAATTCAGGCATTTCCTCAACAACAACGAATACATCATCCGTGGCGTCCACCTCCACCGGGGTGGTTTTTGCATGGTTTCCTGAATGCGCAGGCTGTTCCGGCGCTGTTTCCTGCTTAACGCAGCTAAAAATAAAGATCAGTACGGCAGCCACGGGCAACACCAGCAGGTACCTGACCTGCCGGATTAACGGGGATTTTTCTTTTGTCATCATAGCAAATCGTTTTTTAATGAGTGATTGATTAAAACAATTGGAAATCCCGGGTTGAATCCCAAAAACCTGGGACAGCAGGAGCAGGCGGTACCCGGCTGAATCACTGTTCTGCTCCAATACAGCTTCGTCAGCCAGGTACTCGTGGGTTTCTTTTAAGAATCGTTGTATAATATATAGAAACGGATTATACCATTGCATGATCTTCATGCATTCGAGCCACAAGATGTCAAAGGAGTGCAACTGGCGGGCATGTGCCATCTCGTGCTGAATGATGGCATGGGCATTCCCGTCTGAAGGCAGTGAAGTATTGACAAACAATACATGAAAGAAAGAAAATGAAGACAGGTTTTCGGGCAGGCTCACCCAAAACAGGTTTCCTTTTCGCGTAATGCCATGACGACGGATGATCATAGCCAGTCCTATCAACTGATGAACAAAGAAACCGGCAAAACCCATGGAAACAGCCAGGTAGATGATTTGAATCCAGGTTATCCCGATGGGTATTGAGGAGGAAGCCATGCCGACAGGAGAAGCATTGACGGTAACCGTATCCAGCACCACGCTGAAAATACCGGATTGCCCGGCGACCGGAATGCTGATGCGGATGAAGGGGATCACAACGGATAAAACCATGGCCAACAGCAGATAAAACCTGTTCAAACGGTAAAAAGTGAGCTTTCGTATCAGCAACAGGTAACCCAGGCAAAACAGGCTCAGGCAACAGGCCGATTTGAACTGATACAGCATAAATGCTTCCATGGTTCAGGGGCTATTTTGTTTTCTTTTCCGATTCTTTTTTCAATGCGTCCAGCATTTCCTCCAGGTCCCCTATATCCATCCGTTGCTCACGTGCAAAGAAAGACACCAGCTGCCTGAATGAGCCGCTGAAATACTGGCTGATCATCGTATTGAGATAATGTTTCCGGTATTCATCCCGGGTGACAAGGGGATAGTATTCATGAGTCTTGCCGTAGGCTGTATGCCCGACGAATCCTTTCTGTTCCAGGATCCGGATGAGGGTGGAAACCGTATTATAGGCGGGTTTTGGATCCCTGTAACGTTCCACCAGGTCTTTCACAAATCCCTTGCCCATATCCCACAACAATTGCATTACCTCTTCTTCGGCACGGGTTAGTTCCCTTGGTATTTTGTTTTGTTCCATTGTATTTAAATAACGATACAAATATATAACTAATTATTTAGTTATGCAACTAAATTCTTAGTTTTATACCCCGATAGATAAAAAAAAGGGTGTCTCCCTATCGAGACACCCTGTCCGACATTCCGGTTTGGCCGGATTTACTTGAAGATCACACCCAGTCCGAAGTATTTAAATATCCGTTCTATCCTCACCTTGTTCATTTTTTCGTCAAGGGCAAGCGCAAACTGATCCCCCTTGTATACAAAATACTGGTCATCCGTTATGTCAAGATCACAGATAGTGTACCTGTAGAGCTCATATCCGTCGCGTGTTTTTAAAAGCTCCATAAAGACCAGTTTGTTGGTGGGCTTACCGTTCCGATAAAGCTCCACTTTGTTGAACACCTTCCCGTCAGAGGAGTAAGAGTCGATCTGGTCGAGGGGGACAACGACTTTATCCCCGTTTTGCAACACAATGCGTGCTTTTGAAGTTCCGACTGAGATCCTTTTGCAGTCCGTTTTGTTCGCTCCTGAATTCACCCAGGTGTCAACAGGTTCAAAGGCCGCAATTGCAAGGCAATACCCGATTGCCGGCAAAAGAATCAATAATCTTTTCATGGCTTCATCCTCCATAATTTTGGTTGTTTTTAGATAGTGATTGAGATCTTTCTTGTTTTAAACATTAATGCCATTCAAAAAAAAGGTAACCCGGTAAATCTGTAAATTTTTTAACCGGGTCAAAATAATAACCCTATTTTATTCATAATCAATTTATTTTGATGTAAATTTGGTTTATCGTGATAGTCCTTGCTCACCTTAAAAATTTTTCTCATTTCGTGGGTTACATTTAATGGATTCCTGCATCAATGAACAAAGATTCTGAACTCATTGAATCCATAAGGCGGAATGAAAAGGCTGCCATAGAAAATTTTTATATGCTTTACCGCGGGGAATTCATACGATGGCTTAAAAGCCAATACAGGGCCGACTACGATACCTCAGCTGAGATTTACCAGCAGGCATTCATTATCTGCTACGAGAACATCCTCAACGGTTCCCTGAGTGTCCTGACGAGTTCGCTTAAAACCTATCTTTTCGCGGTTGGCCGCCATAAAATGAATGAGATGTTCCGCAGCAAATCCAGGAATCTTGCTGTCCTTTCCGCCAATATTCCGGTGACTGAACCGGAGGATGATCCTTACGATGTTTCGGATATCCTGAGGGTAAAAGCCTGTCTTGAGCAACTCGGCAACCCCTGCCGTGACCTGTTGACCGCGTTTTATTATCATCACCGGAACCTGCATGATATTGCCCTGGAAATGGATTACAGGAATGCCGACACGGCAAAAAACATGAAATACAAATGCCTGGAAAGGCTCAGGAAGCTTTTTTCAGGCCATCATGATACTATGATAGTCAACCATACCAATGAAGTTAAAAGCAATGAATAACCAGGAACTTGAAAGGATTGAGCTGTATGCCGAAGGGAAGCTTTCTCCCGAAGAGGAAAATGCTTTGGAACAGCGCATGCGGAATGACGGTCCCTACCGGGAATGGGTGAATGAAACTTTAATGCTGATCAAAGGAGTAAAGCAATATGGACGCGCAGCATTCATGACAGAACTGAAGCAATGGGAGAAAAAGGCCGGCAAGCCTGCCTATCTGATACCCGTAATTCCCAGGATCTATTATTATGCTGCAGCTGTTGCTCTTTTATTGGTAGCCTCCGTGTTCACCTATCGATTGTTCAATAAAACGCAGACATCCCAGCAGTTGTATGCAACCTATTTTAAGCCTTATCCGAATGTGGTAATGCCCATGACACGGGAAGAAAACCGGGCAAATCCTTTCGCTGATGCATTTCGTCTGTATGAGGCAGGAAAATACAGGGATGCGTTGGCACAGTTTGGTCAGATTGCCGACAGAAGTGAGGATGAGAACATCCTCTTCTACAGTGCTATGTCATTCCTGGCCCTGGGCGAGGCCGACAGCGCCATCGTAATCCTGGAACCTTTAAAGGGCACTAACAGTCATTTCAGGCAGCAGATATACTGGTACCTGGCCCTATGCTACCTGAAAAAGGACGATCCTGTCTCAGCCGGCATTAACCTCGACAGCCTGCTGAAGGAATACCCCGGTCATCATTACGGAAATGCTTTGTTACCTTTTATAAACCAACTCAAAACCAACAAACATGAACATTACAAGTCTTTACCAGATCAACATCGAAATGCTGATCATTGACGATGTGGTCCAAAAGATCACGCTGATCGACGGCTTCAGTGGTAAAATTGTCACTTCCTCGCAGGTCGCATCTCAGTTGGGCCCGGTAAAACCTCCGCCTCCTCCGCCAACCATGAGCAAAGAGCAACTGGAAGCGCTAATAGAAGTGCTTCATACCTATATTCACGTGACCTGAAGGTACGTTTTATTGTGACCGGTGATTGGCCTGCCTGTTCCTGATCAGCAAGGAAAATGTTATACACATGATCAAAAAAACGCTTATCAGAACAGGCAGCCGCCATTTCACCAGAAAATTCTCGCTGTTCCCCCACAACCTTATATTCGACCAGTAGGCCGGATGGGAAAGGATATTGTCGGAGCCGGCGAGATATTTTCTCTTGGCCATGGCAAGGGCAAGCGACAGGTTTCTGCCCCCGGTAACATTGCGATAAAATTCGGTGATAATCCTGTCCACTACCGTTTCCGTTATCCTGTCGGGAGAAACGATCACTGCACCGCAGCCGGCAGCCATGAATGCCCGGGAAATGCTTTGTATGCCATCTCCGTATAAATAGGTCCCGCTCCCCGCGTTGCAGGCGGCAAGTACGGCCAGCCAGGCACGAAGCCTCAGCGCAGTGATGATGTCCATGGTCAGAAATCCCTGGCGGTTCAGAGAATCGCCGTGCATTAAAAGGGCAACCTGGTACTGATCCTTTTCAATCATTTGACCATGCACGGTGAGATGAATAATATCTGCCCGGGGGGCTTCTTCGAGGAACGCCAGCGGTGTTGCCTTTTCTCCCTTCACCAGCCGGGTGTCAAACAAATCACAGGTCACCTGTTCTTCGATGGATTGTGCCGGCATCGCTCCGTCCAACCCGGGTGAAAAAAGGACAAGCCGTGTTGCCCGGGATGTTTTCTTCCGGCTCTTGCCCGGACTGGCCCATAGGTTCAAACTGAAATGATAAGTGAAACCGTAACGGGTAACCAGGTAAGGAAGCCCGAAAAAATCCGGCACCGGTGAATTCTCATTCCCGATCATGGCCTCAAAAGGTATATCGGCAACAGGCCCGTCAGGAATGATGACGACATGGTCAGGCTCCTCCCCGGCATTCATGAGTATGGGAGACAGCAGCATGTTAAAGGCTTTAATGGCTGCCTTTTGATATGGCATGGTTTCCCGGGTATACAGGTATAGTGAATCCACCGAGGAAATCATGGCATGAAATGCCGTCACCGCTCTTCTCATACTGTCAGCAGAGCCCAGCCTGATGAATCCCGCTCTTTTCCTGTTCAGGTATACCGCATAGACGTCGGTATATCCCCAGAAATACTCTATCAACAGATCATTCCTGTTCAATCGTTTTCTCAACTGGTCAAGCGAAGCATTCTTTCCGGTATGAAAAAAGCTGAAAAAAGACGGGAATTTCTCATGATATTGCTGATCCATGGAATCCAGCAGCAGGCTGAGGGCTGTGATACGGTTTTTATAATATGCACGACGGTCCTCATCGGGCAACGTTTTATGTTGCTCTTCACCCAGTGCTTTCCGGGCATAGGAAAGCTGCAAACGCAGATCACGGTCTGCCCGGTCCATCTCACGGGTCACTTTCCTCTCATTCAACATTTCGCTTCTCTTCAATGTTTCCTGCATAATGACCGATTTGTTGCGTTCGGTAAAATAAAAGGCCAGGGAATTGCGCAGGGATGATTTGTCTTCAGGCAGATGCCAGACAGCCGTCAGGGCATTATCATATACCTTCCTGGATTTTTCCAGGAAATCCAGTTTCGATTCACGGTCTACCATTTCGGTGCGGCTGATGATCATAAGCGTATCGGCAAATAAATAACAGACAACAGATGAATCAAGGTCAGCCTGGTTCCTTTTGCCTGAATTCATAAAACGTCTGAAAAAAGCATTGCCGGCCAGCGCTGCAATTTCTGCAGTCCGGTTTGCATTGATTACCGTGGAAGCCGGTGGCAGGTAGGCAACAGAATCATTCATCGCAAAGCAATCAGCCCAGATCGACGCTGAATAGCTTCTCAAAGCAGCAGTGCATTGCCCGCTGCTTTCCATGATCTCACCCCTTAACCGATGCACATCCGAAACTATTATAGGCTCAGGATGGCTCAGCATAATCTCATGTGCCTGATCAAGGTATGTAAGCGCATTCTCCGGTTCGTCCTTAACCCGCATTATGCCTGCCTGTTTAACCAGGGAAACGGCAAAGTTCTGCCTGGAAACAGGAAGGCTGTCAAGGGAGTGATTCTTGGCTGTCTCCAGATAATCCCAGGCCTTATCATAATCGCCTTTGGCTGCCAGGATTTCTCCCAACAGGTTATAAATGATCACAAGATCAGACTTATAATTGTTATACTGTTGGTTAAAGTTCAATGCGAGAAGCAGGTTTTGCTCTGATTTCCCGAAGTTTTCCCTTCTGTATTCCAGCTCACCCAACACACTGTAACAGGATTCGAGCAATGACCTGTCCCCGGGCGGCAGGTTTTCTAAATGGTCGATGGCTTTATCTATGAAGGCCTGTGACTGGTTATAATCCTCCATCATGTAACTGACCGTTCCCAGGCAATAATAGGCTTTTGACAGGTAGTAATCATGCGGAACCGTGTCATTCTTCAACAACACCAATGCCTTGCGAAAGTATTTTTCGGCTTCCTCCGGGTTTTGAAAGTAAAACCGGTATAAGTCTCCTATGCTGAATGCAATATAGGAGGGGATCTCAATACTGTTAATCAGAACAGAATCCAGCAGTTGGTTTGCCCTGATAAAACTGTTCAGCGATTTGTCGGGGTACCCGGTAAGCAGATACAAGTAGCCCAGACGCAATCCGATATATAACCTGCAGTCATGCCGGAGGGGCATATATTGGGTGGCAAGGTCCATAGCCCTTTGCAGGGTTATTTCAGCCTTTGCGGGATCCTGAAAGACCATGGTCTCGCCGGCAAGATAAAGGGATTTGACCGCACAAGGCCAGTTGTGAATATGAATATAGTGATCGGCAGACTGAAGAAAAAAGGTTGCGGCACTGTCAGTCTCATTCCGGTTAAAGAAATCATTGGCTTTCAGAAAAAAGCTGTAGCAACAACTGTCACGCCCGGGTTGCGTTTTGACAGAACCGGTAACGGTCAGCGATGCAACGTTGTCCGTGGCCTCCTTATGAGAGTCGGAACATCCGGAGAAACCTGCCAACAGAACCGTCAAAAACCCGAACGCAATGCCGCGGTTAATGTCAATTTGGTTCCGTACGCTATTTTGCCTGACTTTCACTTCCGGTAATTGAAGGACCATTAAACAACGCCGTCATGAACCTGTGAAAAGTGAAAATGATCAGAGGATTCCCGCGAATCCTTTAAAGCTATATTCTTCTTGCTGCCCTATCTTTCCAATGCATTATTCTACATTAAAATTAACACTTTTATACCATATTTCAATGACCGGATAACTTGTCCCTTGTCTCTTCTTACCCGCCGAAGCCTCGTCCCTTTCTTCAAAACTCCATCGATACCTTCAGCCTGTTGCGCTTTTCATGGTCTTCCAGGGCAAACTGAATTAGCCTGTCAATGAGTTCGGTGTATGAAATGCCTGAATACTCCCATAATTTAGGGTACATGCTGATTTGGGTAAATCCCGGAATGGTATTGATTTCATTGACATACAGTTTTTCATCCGGCGTCAGGAAGATATCCACCCTGGCCATCCCCTGGCATTCCAGCACACGGAATGTTTGCAGTGCGAGGTCCTGCACCTGTTTCACCAGGTATTCCGGCAATTGGGCCGGGATTGAAAGTGCCGCCCCGTCCTCATCGATATACTTGGCCTGGTAGGAGTAAAAGTCGGCCCTGGGAATTATTTCACCCGGTATGGATGCAGCCGGATTTTCGTTCCCGAGGATGGCACATTCAATTTCGCGCCCCTTTATTTCTTCCTCCACGATGACTTTTAGATCATAATCAAAAGCCAACCGGATGGCCTCCCTGAATTCCTTTTCATTTCTCACCTTGCTGATGCCTACCGAAGATCCCATATTGGCAGGTTTAATAAAAAGAGTCTGTCCCAGCTTGCTTTTCAGGGCATCGTAGCTAACCTTATCCTTGTTCAGCGCTGTGAGGCTTACAAACCGGGCATTCGGAATACCGGCATCGCGCAGCAGACGTTTCATCACATCTTTGTCCATGCCAACGGCACTGCCCAAAATGCCGGGGCCTACGCAGGGGACGTTGGCCAGTTTTGCCAGCCCCTGGATGGTGCCGTCTTCTCCAAAGGGGCCATGCAGCACCGGAAAGATAACGTCGATTTTGGGAAAGACAGACCTCTCCTGCAGGCTTATCAACTGGCTGCTGCTGCCTGTAGGAGTCAGCGCAATCTGATGTTCCCTGCCTGAAAGCTGGATCAACATCGGATCTCCTGAATTCAACAGCTGTATTGATTGTTCATTCAGAAACCAGCGTCCATCCTTGTCAATGCCTATAAGGACCGGTTCGTATTTTTGCTTGTCCAGTGATTCAATAACATTCCTTGCAGACTGCAGGGATACCTCATGTTCAGCTGAACGTCCGCCAAACAAAACTGCCACTCTTACTTTATGCATGGGTCAATCAGGATTAAAATGCGGTTTCGAAAATACGATGAAAAATCGTTCCTGCAGGGCAGAAACGTTTTTTTTTGTCAACAGGGAATCAGGAATCACGGGTTTTATTTTGCTTTTATTATTGGTATAATTATGCCATTTATTTAACTTGCCGTTTCTTTTCACGGCGCAAAATCCGGCAGGGTGAAACGAGTAGAACCTTTACCGGTATGCTGAGAAAAAAAACCAAGAACTTAAATTAGCGCATTATGCAATACGGCTATTTTGACGACAAGAACAAGGAATATGTGATAACACGCCCCGATACACCGAAGTCATGGAGCAACTACCTGGGTTCAAAAGAATTCGGATCGATCATCACCAATAATGCCGGCGGGTATGCATTTTATAAATCCGGGGGCATGGGGCGTTTCATACGCATGCGTTTCAATTCCATTCCCATGGACCAACCCGGCCGCTATATCTATTTCCATGATCATGACTCGGGTGATTACTGGTCGGCATCATGGCAGCCGGTGGGCAAGCCCCTTGACCAGTTCAAGTCGCAATGCTGCCATGGTACCGCTTATACCCGTATCACCTCGGAATATAAAGGCATTACGTCACAGGTGGTCTATTTTGTTCCCCTCGGCAAATTATACGAGATCTGGAAGGTAAAGGTCACCAACACCGGGAACCGGAAACGCACGCTCAGCGGTTTTACCTACCAGGAACTCGTAGGCACATGGAACTCCCTCGATGATTTGCTGAACCTGCAGTATGTGCAGTATACGGCCCAGATGAAAATTGCCGACGGCATATTGGATCACGGGACAAACGTCAATATACCCGCCATGCCTGACAATTTCGAGGAAAAAGATCAGGGCAGGCATACCTTCCAGGCTATTGTAGGGGTGGAAATCACGGGCTTTGATACCGATCGCGAAACCTTTCTCGGCCCTTACCGTACTTACGCCAATCCCATCGCTGTTGAGAAGGGCAGGTGTTCCAACTCCCTGGCATACGGAGACAATCCCTGCGGCTCACTGCAATTTGATGTTATCCTGGAGCCCGGCGAAGCCAAAGAACTGCTGGTTTTGGTAGGGATCGGCAAGGCCGGCGAAGAAGGCAAAAGTATTGCCGCTGCATACAGTGATCAGCACAAAGCAGATCATGAACTTATGCAGCTGACCCAATACTGGCATAACCGTATCAAAGGTTTTGCCGCTGATACTCCCGATCCGTTGCTCAACAGCATGGTCAACATGTGGAGCATTTATAACTGTATGATCACTTTTGCCTGGTCAAGGGCAGCCAGTCTTATATACACGTCAAGTGAGCGCGACGGGCTGGGATACCGCGACACGGTCCAGGATTTCCTGGGCCCCATGCATACCATTACCGATGAAATTAAAGAAAGGCTCGAACTGATGATTACCGGGCAGGTCAGCACCGGGGGCGCTATGCCCGTTGTGAGGCCTCTGTCGCATAAACCCGGCAGTGAAAAGGCTCCTGCCGAAGAGGAATACCGGTCAGATGACTGCCTCTGGCTTTTCAATGCCATCCCGGCTTTTGTCAGGGAAACAGGGGATGTTGCGTTTTATGATAAAGTGCTGCCTTATGCTGACAAGGGAGAAGATACCGTGCTGGGTCATCTGAAAAGAGCGATCCTATTTAACCTTGAAAGGTCAGGGAGCCACGGCCTGCCCTGCGGGCTGAGGGCCGACTGGAACGATTGCCTGCGTTTCGGACATCAGGGGGAATCGGTATTCGTTGCCATGCAGTTGCGGTTTGCCGTAAAAGAATATTTGGAAATTGCAGGCATGCTGGGCAGGTCTGAAGAAATCGCATGGGCCTCTCCCCTGCTGGATAAGGTCGATCGGGCTATCCGGGATCATGCATGGGACGGTGAATGGTTCATGCGGGGTTACCGGCATGACGGCCTGAAATTCGGGTCAAAAGAAAATCCGGAGGGGCAGATCTATTTGAATCCGCAGGCCTGGGCCATAATTTCCGGCGCTGCAACGCCTGAGCAGGCAGAGAGCTCAATGAAGATGGTGAACCAATTATTGGCAACGGACTATGGGATCGCCTTATGCAATCCTCCCTATACCGCATCGGATTACACTATCGTCCGGGGCCAGCTCATGAATCCCGGCACCAAAGAAAACGGGGGCATTTTTGTCCACACCCAGGGATGGGCAGTGATCGCCGAAGCCATGCTGGGCCACGGCCAACGGGCCTATGAATACCTGAAAGCCTACCTGCCCTCTTCCTTTAACGATAAGGCGGAGATCCGCGAAATTGAACCCTACGTACTTTGCCAGAGCACACACAGCAACCACAGCCCGGGATTCGGTAAATCGCGCATCCCCTGGCTGAGCGGATCGGCCACCTGGACCTATTATGCCATCACCCGTTATATCCTGGGAATACAGCCTGATTATTACGGCATCGCCATTGATCCCTGCATACCCCCAAACTGGAGCGGATTCACGGTTACCCGTAAATTCCGCGGCAAAATGCTGAATATCATGGTAAATAATGAAACCCGGATTGAAAAAGGGGTTGCATATCTGATCGTCAACGGAGAAAAACTTCCAGGTCATTATATTCCCGTGGAAAAACTGAAGGAGGAAAATGCGATTGAAGTGATCATGGGGAAATAACAGGCCGCTGTCAACACCTTCGCCCTGCAGTATATTCCGGCCCTGCACGGTTTGTTTATGCTGTTCCGAAAGCCCTTCATGCCAGGATTTATTCAAAGGCCATTAATGGATTAATCACCCATCAGTGTATATTTTATGTCAAATAAACCAAACCTTTGTTATAATTGTTAGTATATAAATAAGGTAATTTTTAGTAAATTTATGATAAGACCTTTGCTGAGAAAATATTGTATGCGTGAAATGTGTTTGACAGGATCTGTCCTTATGCGATTCAGTAAGAGGAGTCATATCATGGTTCGTTTTGCCTTGTCCTTTTGGCTCATGACCCTGATCTCCCGTGTTGCACTTGCCGACGGGCCCTTTTCCTCCGTTGACTCCCTCGATATGAAGCAATTGAACTGGTATAACCTGGACCCGACGATTGATGCAGTACATGGATCCAGCGTAGATAAAACATACAATGAGATCCTGCAAAGCCTTGCCCCAAAAAAGAAAGTCGTTGTAGCCGTTATCGATGGAGGCGTGGACATTCACCACACTGAGCTGGAGGGAAAAATCTGGACCAACCACGATGAAATCGCAGATAACGGCATTGACGATGACAACAATGGATTCGTGGATGACATTCATGGGTGGAACTTCCTGGGCAATCCTGCCGGGGAGAATATCCATTATGAAAATTACGAATATGTAAGGATCTATAAAAAATATGATCCGTTGTATAAGCATGTTAAGTCTATACATGACCTGCCCAAGGCTGAAAGAAGCAATTACAGGAACTACCTGGCCAGCCGGGAAAAATACCAGGCTGAGCGGGCCAAATACGAAAGTGAAAAGAATTATATTGATTTTTTTGAGACAGCCTGTTACAACACCACACGGACAGTTAAAAATTTCCTTGGCAAAGACACCCTCGTACCCGATGAATTGAAAGGAATCCATACGGATATTGACTCGGTGAAAAGATCCGTTGAATTTTTATCTTATCTGTATGGCCAGGGCCTGACACCTGAATCGCTCCGGCGATACAGGCAAAACAACTACAATCATCTGCATAAGAAACTTAACCTTGAAACCGATTACCGCGCTATTTTGTCAGATGATCCTGCTGACATAAAGGATACCGGTTATGGCAATAACGACGTTAAGGGACCCTCACCGGACCACGGGACTTTTGTTGCAGGTATCATTGCCGCATCCCGTGATAACGGCGAAGGCATCAACGGCATTGCCGGAGAAGCTGAAATTATGGTATTGCGTGCTGTGCCTGACGGGGATGAATATGATAAAGATATCGCACTGGCCATCCGTTACGCCGTTGACAACGGGGCCGATATTATCAATATGAGTTTTGGCAAGAGTTTCTCCCCCCAGAAAAAATTTGTTGATGAAGCGCTGCAATACGCGGAGAAACATAATGTGCTGGTGGTTCATTCGGCAGGCAACGATGCCAAAAATATCGATAAAAACATGCAATACCCCGCAAAACATTTCACCGACGGGAGCATGGCTTCCAATTTTATTACCGTTGGAGCCACCACGGGTAAGCCTGATGAATTCCTGGTTGCCTATTTTTCAAATTACGGGCGCGAAAATGTTGACCTGTTCGCACCCGGCGTTGACATTGTGTCCCTGTATCCGGAGAATAAATATAACCTGGCCAGCGGCACCAGCTTTTCCGGGCCGGTTGTTACCGGCATTGCCGCCATGATCCGGATTTATTATCCTGAACTCACAGCTACGGAAATAAAGGATATCATCCTTCAGTCCGCCACCCGGTTTGAAAAACTTAAAGTGTATTATCCGGAGGATGAAGGAAAAAGGAATAAAAAAACAAAATTCCGGCATTTATCCCGTACCGGAGGCATAGTGAATGCATACAACGCCCTGCAATTGGCTTCCTCGATTGCCCATGAAAAATGATCAGATAATAAGCTTCCTGTAGATTTAATCCATGACCTTCCTTCAGATATATCTTACAGGATTGGCTGTCATCATCGCTATGATGATCTTGCTTTGGATCATGAGCACCCTGATCAGGAATGTCAGCATAGTCGATCTTTTCTGGGGATTCGGATTTGTATTGGTAGGCCTGGTTTACTTCCTGCAAACCGAGGGACTTGCCATCCGGCGCATAGTGATATTAACGATGGTCGTCCTTTGGGGATTGCGCCTTTCCATATTCCTTACCTGGCGCAATCACGGCAAAGGGGAAGATTTCCGGTATCAGAAATTCAGAAAGGAATATGGGGAAGGAAATTATTGGTGGTTTAGCTTTTTTCAGGTTTTCCTGCTCCAGGGCGTTTTAATGTGGCTTGTTTCTGCACCATTGTTGGGATCACAGTTTTACGGTGCCGGTCATAACTTCGGTGTGTTGGATTTCATCGGCATTTTTTTATGGATCATTGGCTTTGTTTTTGAAACCGGAGGAGACCTACAACTGGCCCGTTTTAAAGCCGAGCCTTCCAATAAGGGCAAGGTACTGGACAAGGGTTTCTGGCGCTATACCCGTCACCCCAATTATTTCGGCGATGCGGCGGTATGGTGCGGTTTTGGTTTTTTTAGCCTCGCGGCCGGAAGCTATATTCCGGTATTCGGCTCCCTTTTGATGATTTACCTGATTATCAGGATTTCAGGGGTTGCCCTGCTGGAAAAATCACTGATAGATACAAAACCGGAATATAAAGAGTATATTGAAAAAACCAGCGCCTTTATTCCCTGGTTTCCCAAAAAATAAAAGACATGAAGAATTTCATAATCGGCCTGGTGGCTTTGTTTGTAGTTATTGCCCCTGTTTCCTATGCAGGATTTACCGACACTGTCTATGCTGAATACTGGGAACTTACTTCCCTCACTGATATAGCCGGATACAGCGTGACCCTTAATGGCGAGCCCGCCCTTGTCAAATCTGAAAAGGGTGATGCCGTTTTTTTTGACGGTATAAACGACGCCCTTTTTATCGATAAAAATCCGTTTGGTGACACCAAGGAATTTACTTTTGAAGTATTGTTCAAACCCGAAGGCGGCCAGCCCAATATCGGCAACGAACCCCGCTTTGTCTGCTTCTGGGATCCTGAAGATGCCGGTGGCCCGCGGATGACCATCGAGATCAGGGTCACCCCCGACAACCAATGGTATTTCGACGGCTTCTTAAAGACCGATAAAGAAGACCTGACCCTCATTGATGCCACCAAGACCCATCCCACCGGTGATTGGATGCACGCAGCCGTGACATACAAGGATAATACCTTCACAACCTATGTAAACGGTCAGCAGGAATTAACAGGTACCATTGGTTACACTTCAAAGGTTTTCAATACCCATGGAAAAACATCGGTAGGAGCCCGGTATAATCTCACGCGGTATTACAATGGCCTGATAAAGGCCATAAAAGTGACACACGCAGCCCTGCCGCCGGCAGATTTTTTTTCCATCCCCGATACGCTGGTGACCGGTGAGGAGGCATGGATTTCCGGGACGAATGCGCCGGAAATTTATCCTGTCCCTGTGCAACATGAACTTCATCTGAGAGACATCTGGAGCAGGGGTTTGCCGCTGACTGTATCGATAACCAGCATAACCGGTCAGGTTTTATACCTTTCAGCATCGGCAACTGAAAAAACAGAGGTTGATCAGGTCATTGATGTCAGCCATTTTCTGGAAGGCATCTATTTTGTCGTCCTGCAATACAATGATTATTGCGTTTCCAGGAAGATCCGGATCATGCGTTGATTCTCTTTGCATCATCAAAATTTTGAATTATCTTTATGACACGGTTCAGACCGCAGTCATTGCCATGCGTTTCAAAGTAATTAACCCTTTATGTCAACCCTATGAAACCGCTCCTGATCATCCTGTCGTTGTCGCTTACCATTTCAGGTTTGTCCTATTCACAGTCAGTCGATTCTGTGCTGGTAAAAGGACAAATCATAACCAAAGACAATCATCCGCTTGAACAGGTGACAATCCGCCTGTCCAATACCGATAAGGTGGTGTTTTCCGATGCTTTCGGACAATTTGAATTATGGTCGCCGATCGAAGGAATACTGGAGTTCTCCTGTATCTCAGAACCCTATAAAATAAGCCTGAGTTCTATCGGAGGATGCCAGGAAGATGAGGTTTTAAAATTCAAATTCGATCTTAAGCAGTCCAACGCCAACTACAAAACAAAAAGAATCAAAGGGCGGACCATCCATGTCAACAAATTAGCCCAGGGTCGTCTGTCTGACATGGTGCTGGCTTATTATGATTCCGATTTTGAAAGGATCACACTCAAGCATTATGAATATCACAAAAACCAGCATCATAAGATCCTGTTCATGCTCAACGGAAAAGTCCTGGAAGAGAATTTTCACCCGATTAATCTGGATTACAGCACATTGAAAAATGTTGCCATCCTGAGGATCCTGGACAGTTATGACAAAATAATCTTTATGGTATCGGCCCGGGAGAAATAGGAAACCGCGGCAACGCCGGCATGTGATCCCGCCCGGGGCCATAGCCGGTAAAGTATACAGACCTG
>CAYMJH010000062.1:0-18587 GCA_964390385.1 uncultured Bacteroidales bacterium
AGCCCTGTTCTGGATGCTGGTCACCGCCTTTCTCGGTATGACGACAAAATTCGTTGAAGTGCTGCTTTCCCACAAATACCGTGATTTTGTTGAGGACGGTACCGCTGCCGGGGGACCCATGTATTATATGAAGAAACGGCTGAACATCACCCTGAAAGGAAAAACCATAAGGACAGGCTGGTTGCTGGGTGTGGTCTTCGCTGTGGCTGCAATCCTTTGCTCCTTCGGAACAGGGAGCCTTCCGCAGGTCAATAACATTGCCTACTCCATGTTCCAGTCCTTCGGCATCAAACCTGTGATAACAGGCGGCATTCTCGCCGTTTTGCTGGCCCTGATCATTATCGGCGGCATCCGCAGCATCGTAAAAGTCACGAGCAGGCTGGTGCCCGGCATGGCAATCATGTATTTCCTCGGTGCTGTCTCGGTGCTGGTCTATAATTACAGCGAGGTACCGCAGGCATTTTTATCGGTTTTCAGGGATGTTTTCACCGGCACTGCTGCTACGGGAGGCTTCCTGGGAGCCGGTTTTGCTTTTGCTTTCAACCGGGGCGTGAACAGGGGGCTTTTCTCCAATGAGGCCGGCCAGGGATCAGCGCCTATAGCCCATGCAGCTGCTAGGGCTCATGAACCGGTATCGGAGGGCATGGTGGCCATCCTTGAACCCTTCATCGACACCATTATCATTTGTTTCCTCACCGGCATCACGCTGATATCTTCGGGGGTGTGGAATGACAAGATCGAGAACCAGTTTCAGCCGGCCGACACCCAGATCCTCGCCGGTTTGTATTCCGACAGGGAAAAGAGTGATCAGGAAGCCCTTTACCTGCACCTGAAAAAGGAAAAAAACCTGCCGTTGTATACCGGCATGCTGGTGGTGGAAAAAGGGGAGGTCAGAAGTCCGGTCACGATCATCAATGCCCGTTCTGTAGCTGAAGATGTGAAGATCTATACCCCTGACAAAAAACTGTTTGAAGGACAGCTTAAGGTTCAGTCGGGCAAAATGGCGCCCGGCAATCGCGTCCATTTCATCCGAGGAAAATCACTTATTCACAGTGCCGCGCTAACGAATGAAGCTTTCAAAAGGAGTTTCTTCGGGAACTGGGGTGAGTATATCGTATCGGTGAGTATATTGCTCTTTGCCTTTTCAACAGCCATTTCCTGGTCGTATTACGGCGACAGGGCGGTCACTTTCCTGGTCGGCTCAAAATACGTGATCGTCTACCGGATCGTATACATCATCGCCTTTTTTGTTGCCTCCTTCACCGACACCACCATCATATGGAACCTCTCGGGGATCACCCTGGTGCTCATGGCCGCTCCTAACCTGCTGGGCATACTGATTCTGAGAAAGGAAGTGAAATCAACCATCCGGCAATACTGGGTGGACTTTAAACGGGACCATCCCGGCGAACCGATCCCCGAAAATCCGAAGAACTGATTCACCGTTCAACATCATGATGGAGATCCCGAATTATTTCGGCTGCAGTTTCTCCATGATTTTTTTCTCGATCTCTTCGGTTAACTCGGGATTGTCGGCCAGCAATTGTTTGACCGCATCACGGCCCTGTCCCAGCTTGGTGTCACCGTAACTGAACCAGGAACCGCTTTTTTTGATGATCTCATTTTCGGTGGCCAGATCGATGATCTCACCCAGGCGCGAGATCCCTTCACCGTATAGAATGTCAAACTCAGCCCTGCGGAACGGGGGGGCCAGCTTGTTCTTGACAATTTTCACCTTGGTGCGGTTGCCGAAAACTTCCTCTCCTTCTTTCAGCTGATTCATGCGCCGGATGTCAACACGTACGGAAGCGTAGAATTTCAAAGCGTTACCGCCGGTGGTGGTCTCGGGATTGCCAAACATGACGCCGATCTTTTCGCGGAGCTGGTTGATAAAGATACAACAGGTATTGGTCTTGCTGATGGTGGCAGTCAGCTTCCTGAGAGCCTGTGACATCAGGCGGGCCTGAAGTCCCATCTTGGAATCGCCCATCTCTCCTTCGATCTCAGCCCTGGGCGTTAAGGCTGCAACAGAGTCTATCACGATGATATCAATGGCTCCGGAGCGGATCAGGTGATCGGTGATCTCCAGCGCCTGTTCACCGTCATCGGGCTGGGAGATCAGCAGATTTTCGACATCAACGCCAAGCTTCTGCGCGTAAAACCTGTCAAAGGCATGCTCTGCATCGATGAAGGCCGCAATGCCGCCGGCTTTCTGAGCTTCCGCCATGGCATGAATGGCCAGGGTGGTTTTACCGGAAGATTCGGGGCCGTATATTTCCACCACGCGGCCTCTCGGATACCCGCCCACACCCAGGGCTATATCGAGGCCTATGGAACCCGAGGAGATGGCAGCTACGTTAACGATGGCATGGTCACCCATTTTCATGATAGCCCCCTTGCCAAAATCCTTTTCAATTTTGCCTAAGGTAATTTCAAGCGATTTAAGCTTTTCTTTTTTGATCTCGTCGATCGTCTGTTCTTTTGCCATTGCTAGTATAAGGTTTAATTGATTCCCAGTTCCGTGAGGATCTGCCGCGCATGATCACCGGTGTCAACCTTGGTGATGGTCTTCATGATCTTACCCTTCTCATCGATCACGTATGTGGTCCTGAGCACACCCATATAGGATTTTCCGTACATCTTCTTCTCGCCCCAGGCGCCATAGGCCTTGATAATTTTGGTCTCGGGATCAGCGATCAGGCTGAAGGGCAGGTTATACTTCGACCTGAATTTGATATGCGATTTTTCATTATCGGGGCTTATTCCGATAATGGCAAATCCCTTGGATAAAAGACTTTCATAGTTATCGCGTAGGTTGCATGCCTCCGCGGTGCATCCCGGGGTGTCGTCCTTGGGATAAAAATAGACAATCACTTTTTTTCCTTTAAAATCTTCCAGGCTCACGGTCTTCCCGTCCTGGTCCTTTCCGCTAAAAACAGGTGCCACCGCACCTTCCTTTAATTGTGTCATGGTTTTCAGATTGAGTAAAAATACAAATTAAGGATTACATGAAGATAAATTTTCATATAATTTGTTTCAATAGAATATCAACAGAAGCAGATGAAATTTGTTTAGGCGGAAAAGAGTCTGAACCGCAGATAGTCGCTGATTTTTTTGATGGACTTTGATAGTTCGGTCCGAACCCTATACCCACAACCCTAAACCCACAACCCTAAAATCCTATAATCCTCAAAATCCTAAAAATCCTAGTTCAGATTTCTCCACATGCACCACCTTCTTCGTCTCGAAAAATGATTCGCTGAAATGATCGCTGATGTTGAAAACGGTTGCAACGCTATGCACTGCCTTTAGCTCTTCCCCCAATTCCCCTCCCTTCAGCGCCAGCAAACCGTTCTTAAGGGTATGGTTACCGCCCGGGATAATGCTTTTCCCGGTCCACTTTATCAATGTTACAAGGTCGGTTACGGCTCTCACCACCACGAAATCAACTTTTTTATCCGATTGCTCGACCCGTCCGGTCCTTGGGCTGCAATTTTCAAGCTTCAGCTCGCTTACCACGGCTTCAACCACTTTCACTTTCTTGGCAATGGAATCCACCAGGATAAATTGTACCTGAGGAAAATAAATGGCCAGCGGGATGCCGGGAAAACCACCGCCGGTTCCTGCATCCAGGACCAGGGTTCCGGGTTTGAAATCAATGATCTTTGCAATGGCAAGGGAATGCAATACATGATGAAGGTAAAGGTTCTCCGTATCTTTCCTCGAGATCACGTTGATTTTCGCATTCCAGTGTTCATATAACGGTTGCAATGCATCGATCTGTTGCTTTTGTACAGCGGACAGGGTTGGAAAGTATTGTTCGATGACCTGCATAAACAAAAAGCGGGAAGCTTACATCTTCCCGCTGGTATTTTTCAGAATGTTGTAGAGCAGCTCGCGGGCCCTGAACAATTGTGCCTTCACTGTTCCGATGGGCAATTCGAGCTCTTCCGCGATTTCCTCATAGGAAAGCTCATTGAAATACCGCAGCTCTATTAATTTGCGGTAACGGGGTTTCAGCTTGGAAACAACCGACCGCATCAGTTTGATCTTTTGTTCGTTGATCAGGTTTTCTTCCGGGTCCATCACCGGAGCCTGGATGTCCATGCTGGCCTTCTCATGCTCTTCGTCATTATGGTCGAGGGAAACATGATTGGCCTTTTTCTTGCGGATAAAATCGATGCAGTTATTGGTGGCTATTTTAAAGAGCCAGGTACTGAAGGCATAATTCGGAGCATACTGGGTGATGTTCTTGAAAGCTTTCCCAAATGCCTCTATCGTAAGATCTTCTGCATCACTGGCGTTATTGACCATTTTCAGCAGCATATAATAGATAGCATCCCTGTACCGACCCATCAATTCGGCGAAAGCTCTCTGATCCCCATGTGTGGCCCGCTGTACCAGAATAAAATCACGCTGTGCTTTCTCGGATAGATTTACGTTTACTTCCATGGACGGTTTCTCACACTTATACGGTTAGATACAAAAAGCACAAAGTTAATAAACAAAGCAAAAACATCAAACAGAAACGAATATAGTAATAAATTATTCTCTTTCAAACGGATCATGGCATATTTAATAACCAGCAGTTGCACGATCATCCTGAAGGCAAATGCGCCCAGTGCATAAATCCTCAGCATGGGATAGAACATCAATAGGACGAAGAGGATATAAAAAAGCAGGCGGCTTAAAGGTTCCAGGGTCAGCAGGAATTTATCCCTGCCTTTGTAAAGCGGGGCGGTGGTGAGATGCCTTTTTTTCTGCAGGGTCCACTGCCGGAAGGAAGAGGCGGGACCGGACCGGGTATGGCTTTCGTGGGAATATTCGACCGCGGTGTTCTTTCGGGTCGCATTTTCATTGATAAACAAATCATCATCACCGGAAAGCAGATGCAGATGACGGGTGAATCCGGCTGTCTGATAAAAAAAAGATTTCCTGTACGCGAAATTGCGGCCTACACCCATGTAAGGAATGCCGCCGAGGGCATAACTTAAATATTGCATGGCGATGACGAGGGTTTCATAGCGGATGAATTTGTTCAACAGTCCCTTCCGGCTGAAGTACCCCCCGTATCCAAGCACAACCGCTTTCTCGCCGGTAAAATGAGAAACCATTTTTTTCAGCCACTGATCACCGGCAGGCTCGCAGTCAGCATCCGTAAACAACAGGATATCATGTTTGGCAGCTTTGATACCAATGGTAACCACCAGTTTTTTCCCGTGTGAGAACTTCCTGTCTTCACGGATGGCGGTCATACGCAAATGCGGATGCCCCGCCATTAGGCGTTTTACCACTTCCTCCGTTGTATCGGAGGAGCCGTCATCCACAACGATTACTTCAAAGGCAGGGTATTGCTGTGACAGCAGAGCAGGAAGATACTTTTCAAGATTTTCCGCCTCATTGCGGGCACAAATGATAACCGATACCGGTTCGGTAACGGTGGAGGCCGGCTTGTCCTTATAAAAAATGAGGCGGGAATACAGGCCAAGGTAATAAAATAGCTGGATCAGCAGGCAGAAAAGAAAAAGTCCGGAGAGAATATAGTGTTGATAATCAACTAAAAAGTTTTTAATAGCCTGGCTGTCCATACATTTGTTTGTGCTCAGGCAATTTTATTAAAGATTTTCCTCGAAAACAAATATTGTTTTAACAAGTATAGAATATTTATCTGTCGACGGTCCACGGTCCACAGTCCACAGTATATTTTCAAATTTTCAAATTTTCAAATCTTCAAATTTTCAAACATTAATCCCTATCTTTGCCGCTTGTCATCTCCCTGATGCAATTCACGCTTCAACATACCGACATCGGCACCCAGGCAAGAGCAGGGATAATATCCACCGGTCATGGCGATATTCCTACACCGGTGTTCATGCCTGTCGGCACAGCAGGTACGGTTAAGGCTGTTCATCAGCGCGAGCTGAAAGAAGATGTCAGGGCTCGGATTATTCTGGCCAACACCTATCATCTTTACCTGCGGCCCGGCACGGATATCATCGCCAAAGCGGGCGGACTGCACCGGTTTATCAACTGGAACGGACCCATCCTTACCGACAGCGGCGGCTACCAGGTCTTCTCCCTCGCTGAAAACCGCAAACTCACCGAAGAAGGAGCGGTCTTCAGTTCCCATATCGACGGATCAAAACATCAGTTTACGCCCGAAAACATCGTTGACATCCAGCGCCTGATCGGGGCTGATATCATGATGGCCTTCGATGAATGCGCACCCTATCCCTGTGACCGCCGGTATGCCCTGGATTCGGTTAAACTCACCCACCGCTGGCTGAAACGCGGATTTGAGCAGTACAGTCAAACAGATGCCCTGTACGGCTATTCACAGGCCTTTTTCCCCATCGTGCAGGGCAGCGTATATCCTGACCTGCGACGCGAATCGGCATCCGAGGTCATTCAGTACGATGCACAGGGTTACGCCATCGGCGGCCTTTCCGTTGGTGAGCCTGAAAACCTGATGTACGAAATGGTAGACATCGTCACCGGCATACTGCCTGCCGATAAGCCCCGTTATCTCATGGGAGTGGGAACACCGGTGAATATCCTGGAAGCCATCAGCAGGGGTATCGATATGTTCGATTGTGTGATCCCTACAAGGAACGGAAGAAATGGCATGCTGTTCACGCGGAAAGGCATCATCAATATACGCAATCAGAAATGGAAAGATGATTTTACACCGGTGGATGAAGACGGTATAATTTTTGCCGATACACAATATTCAAAGGCTTATTTGCGTCATCTTGTCATCTCAGGTGAAATCCTGGGGGCTCAGATCGCCACCCTGCATAACCTGAGCTTTTTTCTGTGGCTTGTGGAAGAAGCCCGGAAGAAAATCACTGAAGGAATCTTTGGCCCATGGAAAAAACAAATCTTAAAAAAACTCTCAGCAAGATTATAAAACGGCCGCGGTTGCTGATCATCGACCGTTATATCATCCGGAAGTTCCTGAGCACATTTTTCTTTTCAATCGCCCTTATCATGGCCATTGCAGTGGTCTTTGACTTTTCGGAGAAGATCGATGACTTCCTGGAAAGCAAAGCGCCTTTGAATAAGGTGATCTTTGATTATTACCTGAATTTCATTCCCTATTTTGCCTCCCTGTTCAGCCACCTGTTTACTTTCATTTCCGTCATCTATTTCACTTCGCGCATGGCCTATAATACGGAATTCATCGCCATCCTCAGCAATGGCGTCAGCTTTAACCGTATCCTGTACCCGTATTTTGTCTCAGCCTTTGTCATTACCCTGTTCTCCTTCACCCTTAATAATTTCGTGATCCCCCATGCATCGGCAAAAAAACTGGCCTTTGAGGAACAATACTATCATAAATCACCCAAGGTATACAACGAAAGAAATATCCATAAGCAGGTCAATCCCGGGGTCTTCATCTACCTTGAGAATTTCAATACCCACAATAACAGCGGCCGGCAATTTTCCATGGAGAAGTTTGAGAACGGCGAGCTGGTTTCAAAACTGTTGTCCAGGGAAGTGAGATGGGATTCGACAACCCATAAATGGAATATCAGGGACTACGTGATCCGTAACTACCACGGGGAAACGCAAACCATCATCACCGGCCGAAATATCGATACCACCCTGAACATTACACCGGAAGAGTTCCGGAGGCGTGATAATGCAGTTGAGGCCATGAACCTTCCCGAGCTTAACAGTTTCATCAGAAGACAACGGATGCAGGGCGCATCCAATCTCGATGAACTGCTGATCGAAAAACATAAACGCTTTTCATTCCCCTTTTCCACCTTTATCCTCACGCTGATCGGAGTTTCCGTATCATCACGAAAGGTGAAGGGAGGTATCGGCATGCAGATCGGGATCGGCCTGCTGATCAGCTTCTCTTATATCCTGTTCCTCCAGTTCTCTTCCCAATTCGCCATTTCCGGGGCTTTCAGTCCCTTTGTCGCAGCCTGGATACCCAATGTGCTGTTTGCCTTCATTGCCATTTTTCTTTACCGGATGGCACCGAAATAAGATAGGGACAAGGGACGAGGGACGAGGGACGTGGAAGAGGTAATCAGTAAACGGTAATCGGTAACCGGTAAAAAGTGAATAGTGAAACCTGGCCATCGAGGCAGGAACGAAAAATGAAAAGCAATAACCAGCTCAGAGACCAGAAGACTAGGAGACTGCATGACCTAAAATAAACCGGTTTCAGTTTTTCAGTTCCGTATTCCTTTTTTAATTAATTTTGCTTTTTTACAAAAAACGGGGTATGGCATTCATTTTTTAACAGGCCGGCCTGAAACATGTCCCGTAAAATATCGTAGTAGAGAAATAGCGGCTGTTCCCAACAGCAGAGATGGAACACCGGGAGAGGAAAACAACTATTAACGCAACATGGAGGAATTGAATATGATGAGCGCCTGGCTTAAGAAATCCGCATCCCCTGTCATTTACATATTTTCAGGCATGATACTGGGCATTACCATGCTGGCCATTCAAAGTTTTGCTGAAAGGGACAGTACCGAATACCCGGATGACGGAAGACCGGTCCAGTTGGCCGCCCCCTGCACCATACCCGATGAACTGCTATTCGCCGGCGAGGCTGTGCCGCTGGATAACTTTGACACGCGGGAAAGCCTTGACAGGGAGCTCCTGGTTAATGCATACTGGCACTCGCGCACCCTGCTGGTCCTAAAAAAAACAAAACGCTACTTTGCCGTTATTGAACCCATACTGAAAAAATACGGCATTCCCGAGGATTTTAAATATATACCCATGGCCGAAAGCAATTTTGAGAACTCAAGATCACCCGTAGGAGCTATCGGTGTATGGCAATTCCTTGAAGGCACGGCAAAAGAATACGGACTGGAAGTCAACAACGAGGTTGACGAGCGCTATCACCTTGAAAAATCAACCGAGGCCGCCTGCAAATTCTTTCTCGAATCATATGCCCTCTATAAGAACTGGACCCTTGCCGCTGCTTCTTACAATGTAGGGCGCAAAGGCATAAACTACCAGATCGAAAGACAACAGGTGAGCAATTATTATGATCTCCTGCTGAACGAAGAAACAGCCCGTTACGTTTTCCGCATCCTGGCCTTTAAGCTGATCACGGAAAATCCGCAACAATTTGGCTTTCACCTTCAGGACAGGGATTATTACCCTCCCCTGCCCTTCGAAGAGGTGAAGGTTGACGGCAGTATCGCTAATATCGCCGAATTTGCCGGCCAATATGCGATCAACTATAAAATGCTGAAGCTTTTCAATCCCTGGTTGCGCGAAAACTTTCTTACCAACAAATCCGGAAAGACCTACCTGATTAAGATCCCGGAGGCAAGCAGGCGAAGCTATTCCGACCTCGCCGCCGGCATAAATGAGGACCTCAATGGCGTCACCCCGCAGTAAATCCCTGCCATCAGAGCGACACCATGATGCCCTGGAGACCGGTGAGATACAGGTGCTGGGAGCCAGGGTGCACAATCTTAAAAATATCGATGTCAGTATACCCCGAAACAGGCTTGTTGTAATTACGGGACTGAGCGGAAGCGGAAAATCTTCGCTGGCCTTCGACACCATATATGCGGAAGGACAACGCAGGTACATGGAGACATTGTCGGCCTACGCCCGCCAGTTTCTTGGCAATATGGAACGGCCCGATGTCGACAAAGTTACCGGCCTGAGTCCCGTTATTTCCATTGAACAAAGGACAACCAGCAGGAACCCCAGGTCTACCGTCGGCACCATCACCGAAATCTATGATTTCCTGAGGCTTCTCTATGCACGGGCCGGTATTGCCTATTCATACAATACGGGCGAACCTATGGTGAAATACACCGATGACCAGATCATCGGACTCATTCTGGACAAATTCCGGGATAAGAAGGTGTACCTGCTGGCACCTGTCGTTAAGGGCCGTAAAGGGCACTACAAGGAACTGTTCGAGCAGATACGCCGGAAAGGCTTTCTGAATGTAAGGATAGACGGTGAGATAGGCGAGATCAGGCACGGCATGAAAATCGACCGGTATAAGACCCATTTCATTGAAATCGTCATCGACAAGCTTCAGGTATCGGCAAAGGACAAGGATCGTCTGAAAGATTCCGTTTCCCTTGCCATGCAGCATGGCAAAGGCATTCTGATGATCCTCGAGGCCGAAGGAAAAAACATACGGTATTTCAGCCGGCAATTGATGTGTCCCTCCACCGGCATTTCGTACAATGAACCTGCACCCCACTCCTTTTCATTCAATTCCCCCCAGGGGGCATGCCCGCGGTGTAACGGACTAGGCACCATCAATGAGGTGGATATTCAAAAGATCATCCCGGATCCCGATATCAGCATAAAAAGAGGAGGCATCCAGCCGCTGGGGCCTTATAAAAACTCACTGATCTTCTGGCAGCTGGAAGCTATTGCCGCCAAATACCATTTCACCCTTAACACGCCCATCCGCGACCTGCCGGAAGACGGACTGAATGTCATCCTGTATGGTTCAGAGGAGACATTCAAACTTGAGAACACGCCCATTGGCCTGTCAACCAATTATTTTCTCAGCTTTGAAGGGATTGTAAACTATGTGGCAAGCCACCAGGATGGTAACGGGTCGGAAGAAGAAAAATGGGCCGGCCAATTCATCCGCAAGATCACATGTCCCGAATGCAACGGTTCGCGCCTGAAAAAGGAAGCATTGCATTTTCGCATTCACAACCGGAATATTTCTGAACTGACTTCGATGGAGATTGCGGAACTCTATGATTGGTTCAGTAACCTGGAATCACATTTGTCGGAGCGCCAGCGTAAAATAGCTGCCGAGATCATTAAGGAGCTGAAGGCAAGGACCAGGTTTCTCCTCGACGTCGGCCTCGAATACCTTTCCCTGAACCGAAGCGCAGGAAGCCTTTCAGGCGGTGAAAGCCAGCGGATCAGGCTGGCAACACAGATCGGGTCGCAGCTGGTGAACGTGCTGTACATTCTCGATGAACCCAGCATAGGATTGCATCAGCGTGACAACCGCAGGCTCATCCTGGCCCTGAAAGAACTCCGGGATGCCGGCAATTCGGTCATCGTGGTCGAACATGACAAGGAAATGATCCTCAGCGCCGACTATATCGTGGACCTGGGGCCTTTTGCCGGAAAAATGGGCGGAGAATTATGCGCTATGGGGACAATCCATGAGGTGATGAACAGCAATTCACTGACAGCGCAATACCTGAAACGCGATAAGGTGATCCATACCCCTTCAGTCCGCAGAAAAGGGAACGGAAAATCCTTGATCCTCAGAGGTGTTTCGGGCAACAACCTGAAAAAGATCGACGTTACGTTCCCCCTGGGCAAGCTCATTTGCATCACAGGCGTGTCCGGGAGCGGCAAGTCAACCCTGGTGTATGATACCCTGTATCCGGTCCTGAGTCGCCACTTCTACCGTTCATCGCTGCAGCCCCTGCCCTATGATGCCATTGAAGGACTTTCAGGCCTCGACAAAGTGATTGAAGTCGATCAGGCCCCGCTGGGACGCACACCCAGGTCGAATCCCGCGACCTATACAGGCGTCTTTTCCGATATCCGCAAATTGTTTGAACAAACGCGTGAAGCGAAGATCAGGGGATATAAGGCTGGCCGGTTCTCCTTCAATGTAAAGGGCGGGCGGTGCGAAGTGTGCCAGGGCGCCGGCGTGCAAACCATCGAAATGAATTTCCTGCCCGACGTGTATGTTGAATGCAGTTCCTGCAACGGCCGGCGATACAACCGCGAAACCCTGGAAGTTCGCTACAAGGGGAAAAATATCAGCGATGTGCTCGATATGACTATCGAACAATCCGTGGAATTCTTTGAAAACATATCGTCCATCCTGCATAAACTGTCAACCCTGAAACAGGTGGGGCTTGGCTATATTACCCTGGGCCAGCCCTCCACAACCCTTTCGGGAGGTGAATCGCAACGGGTGAAACTGGCTGCCGAACTCACCCGGAAAGATACCGGGAAAACGCTTTACATCCTTGACGAACCCACCACCGGCCTGCATTTTGAAGATACCAGGGTGCTGTTGGACGTGCTGAACCGGCTGGTTGACAAAGGAAATACTGTGGTGGTGATCGAACATAACATGGAAGTGATCAAAGTGGCCGACCATATCATCGACCTGGGCCCCGAAGGAGGAGCCCAGGGAGGCGAAATAGTCTGTACCGGATCACCCGAGGAAGTTATCAGGCATCCTTCGAGCTATACTGGCCTTTTCCTGAAACAGGAACTTGAAGGTGCATCGTTCACAAAAAATTGATTATTTTACAACCCGTTTATCAATTAGCCGTATAGAGAAATACAATCAATTATATATTATACATGACAAGCAGCGAGGAAAAAATTATTGATGCTTTTAAAAAGAAAGACTGGCAGGAGATTCAAACAGCCGACAGCTGGAATATATTCAAGATCATGTCGGAATTTGTGGAAGGCTATGAAAAACTGGCCCGTATCGGTCCCTGCGTTTCAATCTTCGGATCAGCCCGCACGGAGCCCGGTACCAAATTCTACAAGCTGGCAGAGGATATCGCCTTTAAACTGACACAGTTTGGGTATGGCATCATAACAGGCGGAGGACCCGGTATCATGGAAGCAGCTAACCTGGGAGCCAAAAGAGGCAAAGGCCGTTCGGTAGGTGTCAATATTGACCTGCCTTTTGAACAGGAACCTAACCTTTTCATCGATTCGGACAAGCTGATCACCTTCGATCATTTCTTCGTCAGAAAGGTCATGTTCATGAAATATGCACAGGGATTCGTCGTCCTGCCCGGAGGATTCGGCACCTTCGATGAGCTTTTTGAAGCCCTTACGCTGATCCAGACAGAGAAAATCGGGAAATTTCCCATTGTACTTGTGGGCCAGGAGTACTGGGAGGGATTGCTGAAATGGATCCGGGAAACCATGCTTGAACAAGCACAAAATATCAGCCCCCAGGACCTGGACCTTTTTAAACTGGTCGATAATGCCGACGACGCCGTGTCACATATCAATGATTTCTATTCAAAATATATACTCAGTCCCAATTTTTAATTAACCAAAACAAGTTGCTTTACGTCAATTGATTATTATTTCATTGTTAATACAATTGTTTATAATTTTGTTGATAATATACACTGAATTAATTATTTTTATTTGACTAATAGCTAATTTGATGGCCAAGATCCTGCTGCCTTTCTTTAATTTGTTCGTAATTCTCATGTTGCAGCTGTTCCCCGGAGATGTTTCCATTACCCTTCAGGCACCTTCATCGGTAACGGCAGGAACAGAATTTGATGTCTTGATAACACTTAATAAATCACAACTGGAAGGATTCTCGCGCTTTCAGCAAAATATACCTCCCGGACTGGAAGCCATATCCGCCAGCTCAGCCAATGCTGATTTCTCTTTCTCCGAAAACAGGCTGCGACTGATCTGGCTGAGAATGCCCCAGCAGGATGAAGTGACCGTTACCTATCGGATTAAAGTGGATCCGCGACTGAAAGGCACCTTCGACCTGGGAGGCAAATTTTCTTATATCGATGATAATGAGCGTAAATCTGTTGACGTTACCCCTCAGTACATTACCATAATGCCCTCTCCTGATGTCGACCCATCCCTTATCGTCGATATCAGCGAATTTGAAAAACGTTATATCCCAAGGGTCACTCCTGTCTCTGAAGAGGCCGTCAATATCGCTTGCATCCGCCAGAAGCCATACTCCGGAAACGGAGGAGATGAATACATCGTCAAAGTGCTGGTCCATAAGGAAGATAAACAGAAATTCGCCAAGGTAGAGGAAACCGTGCCTGATGGATATACCGCAGTTGCCCTGGATACGCGTGACGCCATATTTACCTTCAAAAACCAAACGGCTAAATTCTTATGGATGAACCTGCCGGTTGACAAATATTTTACGGTTTCTTACCGGCTCATACCCCAAAACCAGGCGAAACTTGAACCTCCAAGGCTGAATGGCACCTTCTCCTATATGGCCGAGGATAAAACCATCAGCATTCCTATTGCTGAAAAGGATCTCGACCTGCTGGCCCTCTCCGGTTCCGAAGTTGCCGACCTGGTCACCGAGGTGAAAAATCAACCGGCCGAACTGCTGGCTGATGAAACTGAAACAACGGTCGCGGTAACGAAAGAACCGGCAAAAGAGGAACCTGTTACGGTGATACAGCCGGTGAAAGAAGAACCCCTGGCGGAAGCAACACCGGCCAGGAAAGAAACCAGAAAAACCGGAGCAAAGAACTCACTGTCTTACACCCTCGAGCCCGAAGCAGGAGTTTATTACCGTGTACAGGTAGCAGCCGGTCACAAAGCGGTGAATGTGGAACGCTATTTTAAAAAGTATAATCTCGGCAAGGAAGTGAGAAAGGAAATGCATGAAGGGTGGCACAAATATTCCATCGGTTCATTTACTATTTACAAGGAAGCCAGGGACTACCGCGTTCATGTATGGAATACAACCCCGGTAAAGGATGCTTTCGTCTCCGCCTATAACAGCGGAACAAGGATTACCGTGCAGGAAGCGCTCATGATTACCGAACAACAATGGTACCAATGAAGGCTTATCTCTTTCGGACGATTCTTTTGCTGGCATTCCTGCTTTCCTTTGCCCCGGCAAGAAGCCAGGAGGATGAACTCGACAGGATGCTGAACGAGGAAGTGGAGAATATCAACCCGGTTTATAAACCTGTGGTTGGCTTTGGTATCGGCGTATTGAACTATTTCGGGGACATTAAAAACAACTACTATTCACCTTCCATGGGCACACTTGGCTATAAGGTCAATGTATCCACCTATATCGACAACAACCATTATTACAAAGCCGATTTCTTTTTTATGGGAGGAAAATTAACCGGGAATGAACGATCCTTTTCCGATCCTTTCCGCAATTTTAACTTTCAGACCTCCATCTACAATTTCGGCTTCGATATCAATTATGATTTTGACCACTTGTATAAGAACAAGACCAAACGGCTCCACCCTTTCATCTCACTCGGCATATCCACTACCCTGTTTAACTCTAAAACCGATAGTCTTGGTTCCTATATTGATCCCGATACCCATGAACAGGTCTCAGGGCAACACTATTATTACTGGCGTGACGGGACTATCCGCAACCTGCCGGAGATCTCCGGGAACGAGAATTCGAGCGTGATCATGAAACGGGACTTCAAATATGAGACCAATCTTCGCGATGCCGACTGGGGTATGGGGAAATACCCGCAATATGCCTTTGTGATCCCCTTTGATATCGGCCTTGATTTTCAGCTGTCGGAACGCATGATGCTGCGCATCGGAAATTCATTCTGTTACACGTTCACGGACCTGCTTGACCATGTGAGCCATAAAAATACAAGTGGCATCATCGGCAATAAAATGCATGATTTTTATAATTTCACCTACGTCACTTACCACCTCGACCTGTTCTCTTCACCCAAAATGCTGAAGGTCGAACGCCTGTTCCGTGAAGTGGAATTCGATCCGACCTTCTTTGACGATGAGGATATCGACGGCGTGTTTGACGGATGGGACGAATGCCCGGGGACTGCCCTCGGCGCCGTTGTCGATTCGTTCGGCTGCCCGGTTGATTCCGACAACGACGGCGTTGCTGACTACATGGACAAGGAGATTTTTACCCGGCCAGGAGCTTACGTGAATAACGAAGGTGTTGAAATTACGGAAAACGACCTGATCGCCATGCTCGATAAATCCATGGCCGTAGGAAGAAACGAGATCGATCTTTATATCAACCAGGGTGCCGCGGGCAGGAGAACGGGAAAATTGCCGATACCGGATAAATTCAAGCCCGTTGATACCGATAAGGATAACTACATTTCCTTCGATGAGATGCTGAAAGAAATTGATAAATTCTTTGATTTCGAATCAACCCTTACAACCGAGGATATCTACGAGCTGAACTCCTTCTTCTTCTCCCAATAAATAAGTCGTGCAGTCCGCAAGTCGTGCAGTCCGGGAGTCATGCAGTCTCCTAGTCTCCTAGTCTTCTGGTCTCCTGGTCTCCTGGTCTTCTGGTCTAACAGTCTAACAGTCTAACAGCCTAATAGCCTACTTTCTATTCACTCGTCACTCGTCACTAATTGTCCCTCGTCCCTTGTTACCGATTACCGATTACCGAATACTGTTTACCGTTTACCTTCCCCCCTATCGCTTCATCATCCTGTCCAACTCCCTCTTCGAATCTTTCTGCTTCAGGTCTTCACGCTTGTCGTATTCCTTCTTTCCCTTGGCCAGGGCTATCTCCAGCTTGGCATAGCCGTTTTCGGCAATGAATATCCGCAGGGCCATGATGGTCAGTCCTTTTTCCTTAACGTTCTTGGATAATTTCCGTAATTCCTTCCGATTTAAAAGCAGTTTCCTGTCCCTTTTTGGATCGTGGTTATAGATATTTCCGAAATCATACTCGGCAATGTGCATGCCCTTTACATACAATTCACCCGCCTTGAAATAACAATAGGAATCCACCAGGCTCGCCTTGCCGGCCCTGATCGATTTGATCTCCGTACCGGTAAGCTGCATGCCCGCCGTGAACTGCTCGATCATTTCATAGTCGTGCCAGGCTTTCTTGTTCTTAATGTTGATCTCTGCCATGGTGGGTGATTACAAAGGGTGTGACAAAATAAGTCTATTTTTATCGAAAAGCAATGCCTAATTTTACCATATGCCACCCGTTGAAAAACCACCCTTTAACCTGGTGACCGTGCTGGGGCCCACCGCCGGCAGTAAAACTGCCTTTGCCGCACACCTGGCCTGCCGTATCAACGGTGAGATCATCAGCGCCGATTCCCGCCAGGTGTACCGCCGGATGAACCTGGGCACCGGCAAAGACTATGATGATTATGTGGTTGACGACAGACCGGTTCCTTGTCATCTAATCGACATCGTTGAACCGGGTTATAAATACAATGTTTTCGAATACCAGCGAGATTTTATCAGGGCCTTTCAGGACACTGTCTCAAGAGGCCGGATACCAATTCTTTGCGGTGGTACCGGCCTGTATATCGATGCCGCCATCAAAGGATACCGGCTTATTCCGGTACCGCCTGATGAAAACCTGAGAAAAGAGCTTTCAGCAAAAACCCTGGCTGAGCTGACCGGAATACTGGCCTCGATGAAAAAACTTCACAATTACACCGACATCGACACCAAGGCCCGGGCTATAAGGGCCATAGAAATTGAACGGTATTATCACCAGCACCCTGTTGCAGCAGACGATTACCCTCCTATCCGTAACCTCTGCCTTGGCATCAGGTTTGACCGTTTTACCCAACGAAGCCGGATTACTGAAAGACTGCACCGGCGGCTTGAAGCCGGCATGGTAGATGAGGTAAAAGACTTGCTCGGACATGGATTGACAGCTGAAGACCTCATGTATTACGGCCTTGAGTATAAATACATCACGCTATACCTTACCGGAAAACTTGGCTATGACGACATGGTAACCCGGCTGAACATAGCCATCCACCAGTTTGCCAAGCGGCAAATGACCTGGTTTCGCAAAATGGAACGCGAAGGCACAACCATTCATTGGATCGCTGGGGATATGACAATGGAGGAAAAACTATATTTTGCACTCAGGTTATTGAATAAAAAAAATTAGGAGTGTGATTTTTAAAACATTGACTCGAAAAAATAACCGTCTGCGAAACGTGGTTCTTATATCTTCCTTCTTCCATCTTTCTTCACCAACTTATTATGCGGCCAACAAATAGGTATTATACAGCGAAAAATTTTGCAAGGTTATCTCTTTCTTTATGACTTCAATCATCATTTCATCAGCCTTATGTGATAAACACCTCCGGCAACGGAACCCTCCCTGGCAACAAATTTAACGTTCATTGCCTCATCCGGCAGGTTGTCGCGGATGGACTGCGGTATCGGATAATCAACATCAATAAACCTGTTCCCGGCTTTGCCATCACTTGCAACAGTGGCCAGCAACATATGGTTGATAAAGATATCAAATGTCCTGCCTGCATCCGAGCCTGAGTATGTGATGCGCAGGATATGGCCTTCCCTGTTCGTGTTTTTCAGGTCGTAGCTGAACCATCCCCGTGCATGACGCCAGTGCCTTCCTTCATGGATTCCAGTCTCGGTATCTTCGCCTTTGAAATTATGTTCCACTTCAGGTTGTTGCTCTCCGGTTGCCACCTGGTCAAGGGTTCGGGCCTCAAGGGCAAGTCTTTCCTTTTCTTGTTCCTGCATGGCCATATTCCTCTTTTCTAGACTATCAGGGCTAATGACAGGCCAGTAAATCATGTACCGGGCTTCGTGGACGGTAAAAAAAGGCACCAATTCCAGACTACTTTGCTCCTTCGGATAGACCAGACCAGAAAGGGTGAACGTCAGAGGCTTTCCCTGTATCGGTTTGATGATCCCGGAGAAATCTCTGTCTTTTGACACGATCACAGGGGCTTTGTCGATGGGGTAAAGCGGACCGTTAGCCACATGTCCCATACGACTGTCATCGGCAAATAATCCGTAGAGGTCAGTGGTGTCGGTAACGGCTGCGAGCACTACCGGACCGTGTAAAACAGATGCCCATGACGATTGATCGGGCAGATATTCAATGTCGGTATGCATCGGCA
>CAYMJH010000063.1:0-18582 GCA_964390385.1 uncultured Bacteroidales bacterium
ATCATTAGAAATATGTGGAACAGGATATGGTCTGTTCAGCTGTTACCCGGTCGATGAACGATGTCTCCATTTCATTGACGACGAAAGCTGAGGATGGCAACACTGACCTTCCCTTCATTCTTATGGTCAGTTTTGACGGTAATAATTGCACCCTTACCCAACCCGATACAGCTTCTTATTCGCTGACGGGTACCGGGAAATTCGTGAGTGACGGCGATATGTGGGGGGATAAGAAACGCGATGTGCTGCATCTCAACTATACCGTCGATTTCGGACCGACCACGCACACCTTTACAGATACGTTGGTAGTGCGTGACAGGGGAGTGAAATTTGAAACGTTTACCCCCGTGGTACAATAATAGTCTGCCAAAATAATATGAAATACCTTATTGACCACTTAAACACGAAAACACAAATAAAATGCAAAGCAATGCTTATTTATAACCTATGCATTTTTTAGTGCTTTTGTGATTTTGTGGTTCATAGCGTTTGTCAACCATAATAAATAAATATTTACTAATTAATTTTCATTTTTCACCGGCGAAACCTTTGAACACCAAATTAAAATTTCGGTAAACTGAAAGACAATCTGAAATGATAAACACATAGAAAGTGGGATTAATTTATTAAATAAGCTACACGTTGTAAGGTCTTTTTTTAACTAAAACTTATTCATCATGAAAAGAAAAGTACTCCTTGCATTATCGTTATGTTTTACATTAGCCATGTTAAACATAAGCGCACAGGTTAAACCCTCTCCTGTTAATCTGAAACATTTGTGGGATTTTGAGACCGGAGATGTTAAGGATAAAGTTGGTGATGCTGATGGCATCTTATACAAAGATGCAGAAATAGGTGGCGGCAAGCTTAAGTTATTGGGCACAGATGCCCAGGCCGGATATGTTGAACTGTTTGCTGATGTTATCCAAATCAATACATTTCCGGAAATCACGCTGGAAATCTGGGCCACAGCAAATGCAGTTGAGATTAACAATCCGAATATGTTAGTGTATTTTGGTACCACGCAAGGCACCCTTGGTTATGATTACCTCCTTTATACACCCAGCAGAAGGTTCGCCGGTGATCCTGAAACCCGTGTGGGTGTTTCAACCGGGACATGGAATGCTGAAGACGGTATTACTTATATGTCTTTGGGCGATGAGCAACTTCATCATCATGTTGTAACCTGGAAAGATTCACTGGTAATATTGTATGTTGATGGTGATTCCGTTGGATCAAGCACACCTGACAGTGCAGACACACAAAATTGGTATCATATCGGAACGACTTTAAGCAATGACTCAGCCTTTATTGGTAAGGGTGGTTATAGTTCCGATCCCACATGGAAAGGAACTGTAGACTTAATGTCTCTTTGGGATAAAGCTTTAAGTCCCGATGAAATACAATGGTTGTTTGAAGCAGGTGAAAAAAGAGGACCGATTGTTGCGGATGGGATTGATGCTGTAACAGCTTTACAGTCAGTTAAAATTTATTCATTAAACAACCGCTTGTTTATAAAGAATGTTCCGGATTACCTCACCACCATTTCCGTAACATTGTATAATATAACAGGAAGTATTGTTTATCAAAACAATGATTTCCAAAATGGGGCTTATTTAAGCATGAAACAGGGAGTGTATATCGTAAAAGTTGAAAGCCAGGAAGCCAATTTTGTGCAAAAGGTTGTTATAAAATAAGCCCGGTTTAATGATAATATTGGAAAATAGCCGTCGCTTAATGACGGCTTTTTTCTATATTTTTTTTACCGGCAGGTGGCGGGAGTGCCTCAGTAGAATAATTAAGGCTTTTACTGCAGCGAAAATATTTGTTGACAAAAACCATGGTTGCTCGTTGGCGAAGAAAACGTCAGTACATTTTTCCTAAGTCTTTCACATCGATATGATTAACATAAATAATATGCAAAAAGTAATTTCTATCATTATTGTCCTTTCGTTTTTGCCCATCGTCAATATAATGGCACAGAAAACCTGCAGTGACAACGGAGACGGTACCTATACCAATCCGGTCATCGCCGCTGATTTTCCCGATCCCGATGTGATATTGGTGGATGACGCCTATTATATGGTTACCACCACCATGTTTGTCTTCCCGGGAGTCACGGTGCTGAAATCGCATGACCTGGTGAACTGGGAGTATTGCAGCAACGCCGTTCCGCGGTTTGATTTCAGTAGCTGTTATAACCTCGACGGGTGCCACAGGTATTCCCACGGCCAGTGGGCAACCAGTATTAAGTACAATAACGGGAAATTCTGCCTGTTCAACTATGCGACAAGGGAAAGCGGCGGATATGCCGACTTTGACTGGTTCAGGGTGGAGTGAAATTTGAGAGAATGGAAAGAAACATCATAAAATTTGATTACTTTTATTTTCAAAACCAGCTTGATCATGCGGGCCCAGATTATTAAACCTTTATTGGCCATCCTGTTTCTTTCTGCATCTCAGGTCCTTTTCTCCCAGGACAATATAGCGCCGCCTCCGTCGGGATATGACAGCTACAGGACCCAGGTAGTACATGGCAATAACCTGGTGATATCCTATTATTCAAGTACGGTAGGGATCAACCGCCAGACAAGAATTTATCTGCCTCCCGGGTATACCCCTGATTCAACCTATAATGTGCTGTATCTGTTGCATGGCATCGGTGGCGATATCAACGAATGGTATAATAACGGAGCCCCCCATTATATTTTAGACAATCTTTATGCCGGGGGCAGGATTGCCCCTATGATCGTGGTATTGCCCAATGGCCGTGCCATGGTTGATGATTCTCCCGGTTCCGATATTTTTGCCCCTGATAAAGTAGCCGGATTTGCCAATTTTGAATTCGAACTGATCAAAGACTTAATTCCCTTTATCGACACTACTTATCCGGTTAAACCCGGTCGTGAAGCCCGTGCCATTGCAGGTCTCTCCATGGGAGGCGGGCAGGCACTAAATTTCGGCCTGGCACACCTCGATACCTTTGCCTGGGTGGGAGCTTTTTCTCCGGCACCGAACACAAAAGCCGCTGCTTCGCTTATGCCAAACTTAAGCGAGGATACAGCCAACCTGTCGGCTCTCTGGATATCATGCGGCAGCGCTGACGGCCTGCTTTATATCAGTGAGAACACGCATAACTTCATGGTCCAGCATAACATTGATCACTATTACCTGGTTGAACAGGGTAAAGGTCACGACTGGTCGGTTTGGAAACCCGGTTTATACCATTTTTCTCAACGGATTTTCGGTAGGGTTCCCCTGCCTTATGTCCCCAGTGATGTGATGTCAACACATGAAGATGCAGCATTCAATATTGCTTATAATCCTGCTGACCAGACTATTACCGTTTATGGAAAAACCGATATGAAAAGTCTGAAACTGTATGATATCAACGGCAGGCTTATACAGTCTGATGCTCACGTGAGGAATAACCGGATGGATATGTCTCATTTGAGTCAAGGTATTTACCTGGTTATCGCATCCGACGGTACTAACAGTTTCCATGGAAAAATAATAAAATTCTGATCATTACCGATATGAGATTAATCCAATCCGGTTCCGTATTGCTGTTATGCCTTGTGCTGAGCATATCGTTCACTGATGCACAACAGGGAGGCAAGCTTAAAATGTGGTACAGCAACCCGGCTGCTGTATGGAATGAAGCGCTCCCCGTTGGAAACGGGCGTCTGGCTGCCATGATTTATGGTGATCCGGTCAGCGAAAAGATCCAGCTTAATGAAGGTACTTTCTGGTCAGGCGGACCATCGCGCAATGATAATCCGGCTGCATTAAGTGCTTTACCAGTTGTCCGCCAGCTCATTTTTGAAGAAAAATACCGCGAGGCAGAAACCATGATCAACTCCAGCATGACTGCAAAGCAGCTGCATGGTTCGAAGTATCAGCCCATCGGAAACCTGAATCTGTCCTTCCCCGACCATAACAGTTATACCGGTTATTACCGTGAACTGGACCTGGAGAACGCGGTTTTTACAATGACATACAAAGCAGGCGGTGTAACTTACAAGCGTGAGGTTTTTGCTTCGCAACCCGACCAGGTGATCGTGATGAAGCTAACGGCCAGTGAGCTGGGAAAGCTTACGTTCTCGGCCGGCATAGACGGTCCGCTGCAAAAAACGATGAAGGTGCTGGATAAAAATACTCTTGAAATGACAGGGCTTTCAGGCAGCCACGAAGGAGTGACCGGTCAGGTAAAATTCAATGCCCGGGTGAAAATTTTAAATTCAGGAGGATCTTCAGCTGCCGGATCCGGCAAAATAGATGTAACCAAGGCCAACGAAGTACTGATCCTGATTTCCATCGCGACGAATTTTGTGGATTATAAAACGTTAACGGCTGATGAAACCTTGAAATGTAAGCAAGTTCTCGCTGCCGCTGAAAAAAAGTCCTATGCAAAGCTGCTCCGCAACCATGTGACCGCTTTTAAAAAATACTTCAACCGTGTCGGTTTTGACCTGGGATCTTCATCCATGTCTGCTTTCCCGACCGATGCCAGGATAAAGAATTTTTCCGAAACAGGAGATCCTGAGCTCGTTGCCATGTATTACCAGTTCGGACGCTACCTGCTCATTTCGAGTTCACAGCCGGGCGGACAACCTGCTACATTGCAGGGCTTATGGAACGACCAGGTCAATCCGGCATGGGACAGTAAATACACCATCAACATCAATACCGAAATGAATTACTGGCCGGCAGAGAAATGCAATTTGACTGAAATGCACGAACCCCTGGTTCAAATGGTCAAAGAGCTGTCGGAAACCGGCCGGCTGACTGCTGCTGACATGTACGGGGCGGATGGCTGGGTAGCCCATCATAACACTGATTTATGGCGTATTTGCGGCGTTGTGGATGGCGCCTTTTGGGGCATGTGGCCTATGGGAGGCGCATGGCTCTCCCAGCATTTATGGGAAAAATATTTATACAACGGTGACCTGGCCTATCTTGGTTCGGTATATCCGGTGATGAGGTCGGCCTGTGAGTTTTACCAGGATTTCCTGGTTGAAGAACCTAAAAACCATTGGCTGGTGGTAAGTCCTTCCATTTCGCCCGAGAATGCCCCCGCAGGACATGGCACCTCGGTAAGCGCCGGCACCACCATGGATAACCAGATCCTGTTCGATCTTTTCTCAAAGACCATTAAAGCTGCCTCATTGCTGAAAATGGACAGTGCCTTAATGATGGAGTTCAAGGCTATCCTCGACCGCCTGCCACCGATGCAAATCGGCCGACTGGGACAATTGCAGGAATGGATGGGTGATTGGGATAATCCCAATGATAATCATCGCCACGTTTCTCATCTCTATGGCCTGTTCCCCGGTAACCAGATCTCCCCCTATACCGCCCCGGAATTGTTCGATGCGGCCCGCACAACGCTTATTCACAGGGGCGATGTCTCCACCGGCTGGTCGATGGGATGGAAGGTTAATTGGTGGGCTCGCCTGCTCGACGGCAACCATGCACACAAACTGATAGCTGACCAGCTTACGCTTGTCGATCCGGTGAAAGGAGGACACAAAGGCGGTACCTATCCCAATCTTTTTGATGCCCACCCGCCCTTTCAGATCGATGGTAATTTCGGCTGTACCTCAGGTATTACTGAAATGCTGATGCAAACCCATGACGGTTCTATTCATATTTTACCAGCACTACCAGACGCCTGGAAGAAAACAGGCTCGATATCCGGCTTGCGGGCTTACGGTGGATTCGATGTCAGCTTCAGCTGGAAAGACGGCAAGGTCCAGGAGATCGTGATCAGGTCGAACCTTGGAGGAAATTGCCGTCTCCGTGTCCCTAACGAAATGGCCCCGGCAAATGGTTTCCTGCTGCAGCCCACTTCGGGGGAAAATCCTAACCCGTTCTTTGCCATCCCGGAACTAAAAAAACCTTTGATTGCTGATACCTCCCTCTTAAATCCCGTTCATATCAGTACCACTATGTTGTACGATCTGCCAACCCGTGCCGGTAAAACCTATACCCTTATCTGCAAACGGAATCCTGAATGACAGTCCGCTCCATCGAACCATAATAATTCAAAACCAGTTTTATAAATACAAGCATGAAGTCACCGGTAAAACATTCATTCTGCAAAATCAGCCTGGTCATACTGTTGGCAGGCTTATCCGCATTTTCCAGTGCACAATCCATTGATCAGTGGTATCTCAAAGCACAGGAACGCATCGACACGTTAAGGAAGGGAAGCTTCGGTCTGAAAATAATGGATAAAAACGGTCAGCCATTCAGCGGCAAATTTTCCATACGCCTGGCCAAACATGAATTCCCCTTTGGCATTGCTTTCGACCTGTACGAAGGGGCCGTAAACTACGGAAATGTTTATACCACCACGGCGGCCATCCAGGCCGATGCGGATGCGGAGATCTACCAGAGCGAACGGTGGATGTCTCTTCTGACCTATGCCATCCCGGTGCAGAAAGACAGAAGTTACAAGCTCACCCTAAAGCTGGCGGAGATCTACCATACAAGTCCGAATATGAGGGTATTTGATGTTTACGTTGAAGGGAAAAAGTTCCTGACCGGTTATGATATTTTTGCCGAAGCCGGCGGGAGAAATATTGCCGTGGATACCTCTGTCTATTTCACTTCGAAAGATACCCTTGTCAACATTGAATGCATAACCAGTGTCGACAACGCCGCCATTAAAGGGATCGTCATTGAAACCACCGAAGGTGACTGGATAACCCGTATCAATTGCGGCGGCGGGGCCCTGACCACAAAAGACGGCAACACCTACGCAAGTGATCAGGATTTTTTCGATAAAAATGCCTCCCGGTACCCGACCGAAGAACAATGGATGAAAGCTGCCATGCAGAAGTATTTCAACTATGGTGTTTCAGGCAATTCATTCAAGTGGAGCGGTATTCAGCCTCAACATACCGCGCCGAACTACCAGGCATTTGACAATGCGGTAAACTGGACCAAAAGTATCGGATGGGATCTAAGGGCGCATACGTTGCTCTGGGGAGGCAACAACTATGAGGACGATCACGCGACTCCGCGCTGGGTCAAGGATCTACCCACTGCCCAGGCCATAACAGATACATGCAAAATGCGTGTAATTCGTGAAGTTACACGTTATAAGGGCATCGTGAAAGAGTACGATGTCATGAATGAACCCCTGCATGCCACATACCTGGCATCGATAGTGGGAGATTCCATCAACTGGAACTGCTTTAAATGGGCACGGTCGGCCGATCCCGATGCCAACCTGTTCATCAACGATTACAATGTTGAATATGTGTGGGGCGACGCCAAAAAGTACCGCGATCTGATCCTGAAAATGAAATCAATGGGTATCCCGGTTACCGGTGTTGGCATGCAGGCACATTTCTGGGAAGGAATGCGACCCAACGTAACGGAATTCGTTACGCAGATCAATATCGTTGCTGAGGCAGGCCTGCCTATAAAATTCACCGAATTCGACAACGGACCCCTGGGCCAGGAAGACCAGGCAGCCGATATAGTAAAAGTGCTGAAGATAGCTTTCTCCCACCCGGCCGTCAACGGCATAGTAAACTGGGCACTTAGTGACAGGGGAGTCTGGAGGGAAGGGACAGGACTGTTTGAGGCCAATCATAAACCCAAGCTCGCTGCAGACTCCCTGCTGCATTACACGCATAATGTCTGGACGACCCGTTTTGACACTGTTGGTTCGGGCAGTGATCCTGTCATTTTCAACGGATACTATGGAAATTACAGCGTGGAAGTTCAGTTCGGCGATACCCTTAAGGTTTTCAACATACCTTGTCTACAGGCCAGCGAAGACTCAATATTTGTTTTGTCTGAGGCTGATGCGGCTCTCAAAGGTCCGGTATTCCTTGAAGCAAGGTTGTTAAACGACAGTTCATTATCAATATCATTTGATAAACCGGTTCAAAACGAATCCATTTCCGGAGGTGATTTTAAATTTTTCTCCGACCACCCTCTCCGGATTCAGGCCATTGAAGTGAACAGTGAAAACGACAGTATTATTGAAATTATGTTTCAAAGTCTGGTTACACCCAACGATTACCTCGCCGTTTCCTATTTCCCCGGCAGCCTTAGGTCGACTGACGGAGGGCAAGCTGTTGCCTTCGGGCCGGAAACGGTCGAGAACCTGACGACAGGGTTGATCAGTGCCGAGGTTACCAATGACGGACAAAATGTTGAAGCAATATTCAATGCCAAAATCTTGAACCTGTCTGATAATTTATCCTCCTTTACCTTGACTGTCAACGGGCAGCCTGCCGTTATCAGCGGATTGGACTATAAAGAGGCGGATTCAACCCGGGTTGTTTTTACACTGGCCTCGCCCGTTGTCAAAGGCAACAAACCTACCATCCAATACACGAAGGGCACATTGACACCAGATCATGGTTTTGCATTCGGATCCTCTCCTGTCATTGCCGTCAGCAACATCTGGCCTGCTTTGGTGAAAGCTGAAGTGAGTACCACCGGAAAAAGGATCACTGCTGTTTTCGGGTCACTGGTTCAAAATGCCAAGTCCAATCAGGAGGCATTCTCAATCCTTGCAGACGGACAGCCCGTTTCTGTCGTCAGCCTAATGGAAAGCGGAACCGACTCAACCAAAATAACCTTTGTTTTAAATGACACGATCAGAAAAGGTCAGGTCGTGACACTTTCGTATCAGCCGGGCACCATAAAAGGTTTCAACGGCAACAGCCTGACGGTCATAGAAAATTTCAGAATTACCAACAGGTCCGGATTCACGGCCATCGATTCACACGAGAACGGCAGCCTGGTGATCTTTCCCAATCCTGCATCCGGTCACATAAATATCACGGGGCTTTCCGGCCATGGCGACGTTACAATCCGTAACAGCCAGGGCGTGGTGGTCTACAGGAATCCCGGCAACACAACAACAATTACGGTTGATATTTCCGCCTATCAAAAAGGTATATATCTCATTCAGGTTGTCGACCTGAACGGGCATATTTCAACCGGCAAGGTCGTGATAGAATAAAAATCACCCTATCGGGATGAGCTCTTGTATAGGATAATATTATTGAATAATTTCATTCAGGTGCTATATATATCAAACAAGGAATCAATTCATAATTCAACCCTGCCCGTATGGCAGGGTTGAATTATTGTAGCATGAAAAAACATATTGCATATAATATGAAGCTGATTGTTATCTCAGGTCTTATTGTTCTCGGTGCCATTCATGCCCTGTCGCAGCAGGTTGAATTTCAATCGCCAAATCAAAAAATCAGCATTGCATTATGCAATAAACAAAGCGCGGATGTTGGCGAATGGTATTTAAAAATAAACTATTCAGATAGTGGAAAAATCCACGAGCCCATACCGGAAATAATGCTTGGGCTTTCACGGAGCGATCAGGACTTTTCCAAGGAACTCAAATATCTTAAGGCCGGTAAGCCTGTTTTAATCAATGAGTCCTATGCTGCTTTGCATGGTAAGCGTTCACAATGCGGCAATTCAGCCAACGAAATGGTGGTTTATTTTGAAAATCCGGGTAAAGCCCGCATGAATGTTATTATCCGGGCTTATAACGATGGCGTGGCCTTTTGTTATGAATTCCCGGAAAGGGAGGCTCCTTCACCATACGCGATGAGTATACAGCCTATGATTTTCCGGAGGGTACCGAACGATGGCTCCAAAAATTCGATCTTTCCAACGAAGGGCTTTACCGTAAAATGAATGATGCGAATATGCAGGGGAATTGGTGTTATCCTGCACTCTTCCATGCTGCAGATAGTTCCTGCTGGTGCCTTCTGCATGAAGCCGATCTTGACCGTAGCTATTGTGCAACGAAACTCAGCAACTTCACTAAAAACTCAACCTACAAGGTCACCCTTCCTCATCCCGAAGAAGGAGAAGGAGAGGCCCTGCCCACCATAACCCTTCCATGGAAATCTCCCTGGCGTTTAATTATTATGGGAAGCCTGGCAGATATTGTAGCATCAACATTGGTTGATGATGTATCCAGACCCTCGGTTTTGAATAAAACGGATTGGATTAAGCCGGGTTTGGTATCATGGAATTACTGGTCGGACAACCACGGTACCCGCGACTTTAAAACAGTATGTAGTTTTACCGATTTGGCTGCCGCCATGGACTGGCCATACACTTTGTTCGACTGGGAATGGGATGCAATGGGAAATGGCGGTAATGTTGAAGATGCTGCAAAGTATGCCCTGTCGAAAGGTGTAAAACCTCTTATTTGGTATAATTCAGGTATGTTTAAGTGGATTACGGCTACCCCGGTCGATCGGATGAAAACCCGCGAAAACAGGATGAAGGAGTTTGCATGGTTAAAGAGCATAGGGTTTGCAGGCGTAAAAATTGATTTCTTTCTAAGCGAAAAGCAGTATATGATCGAATACTACCTCGATATTCTTGAAGATGCCGCCAGATTTGAAATGCTGGTTTATTTTCATGGCTGCCTTGTGCCACGCGGTTGGGCTCGTACCTATCCGCACCTTATGACGTATGAGGGGGTACGGGGCGCCGAATGGTATAACAACGGCCCCGAATTAACCACCACAGCCCCCGAACACAATACCATATTGCCATTTACCCGGAATGTTGTAGGATCAATGGATTACACACCGGTCACTTTTACCAACTCGCAACATCCGCACATAACTTCGTATGGGCACGAGCTGGCACTGAGCGTTGTTTTCGAATCGGCCCTTCAGCACCTGGCCGACCGCCCTGAAGGATACTATCAATTGCCCGATGCCGCCAGGTGGTTCCTCAAAGAAGTTCCGAATGCCTGGGATAATACCAGGCTGATCGATGGTTACCCTGGAAAGGACGTTATCATCGCCCGCCGGAAAGGGACTGAATGGTACATCGGAGGTATTAATGCCGAAATGAGAGAAAAGAGTAAAAAGCTTACCTTTGGTTTCCTGTCAGATGGTATACAATACAGGCTCACTTTAATTGCAGACGGTAAGCACGACAAAGAGTTTTCTACCCGGTATCTGGTCGTTGACAAAACTTCTGAAATTGAAGTGAGAATGCTCCGGAGAGGCGGATTTGCTGCCAGTTTAAAGCCGATACCATAATATGAACCAACAATACTATGAGAACAAATTTTATTTACAACACAAGAGGACTGATATTTTTATTGTGCATGCTTTTCTCAAGGATTGCTTCTGCGCAGCAATACCCCTTTCAAAACCCGGACCTGAGCCCGGAAGAACGTGCCAAAGATTTGATTTCGAGGTTGACCCTTGAAGAAAAAGCCGCTTTAATGTGCGACCAGAGCGATGCCATTCCCCGCCTGGGGATAAAAAAATTCAACTGGTGGAGCGAAGCGTTGCACGGATATGCCAACAACGATAATGTAACGGTATTTCCCCAACCTATAGGAATGGCCGCCTCTTTTAACGATGAACTGGTTTACCGGATTTTTGATGCCGTATCGGACGAAGCACGGGCAAAATATCATCAATGGCTGCAAATGGGCAACGAAAACAAGCGCTTCCTGAGCCTTTCGGTATGGACTCCCAATGTGAACCTTTTCCGTGATCCGCGCTGGGGCCGGGGGCAGGAAACCTATGGCGAAGACCCTTATTTGATGTCAAGGATGGGCGTGCAGGTGGTAAAAGGCCTGCAAGGACCTTCCGATGCCAGGTACCGCAAACTGCTGGCTTGTGCCAAACACTTCGCGGTGCACTCGGGTCCCGAATGGAGCCGCCACGAGCTTAACCTCAACCAGGTGGACCCCCGTGAATTATACGAAACCTATCTTCCTGCCTTTAAAGCACTGGTGACGGAAGCCGATGTACGCCAGGTAATGTGTGCCTACCAGCGACTTGACGATGAACCCTGCTGTGGCAACACCCGGCTTCTGCAACGCATTTTGCGCGACGAATGGGGCTTCCGGTACATTGTGGTGTCGGACTGCGGGGCCATAACAGATTTTTTCAATTCACACAAAGTGTCGTCAACACCGGTCCATGCAGCGTCGAAAGGAGTTTTGGCCGGTACCGATGTGGAATGTGTATGGGAAAATTATCCCTACAAAACATTGCCCGAAGGAGTTAAACGGGGATTGATCAAAGAAGAAGACATAGACAGGAGCCTGATGCGGGTGCTGACAGGCCGCTTCGAACTGGGTGATTTCGACGATGATTCCCGGGTCCCCTGGGCGCAAATTCCCGCCTCCGTATTAAACAACGAAAAACACCGCCAACTGGCGCTCGAGATGGCGCTGCAAACCATGACACTGCTCCGGAATGAAAACAATATCCTGCCCCTTTCGAAATCGTCGAAAAAAATTGCCGTGATCGGTCCCAATGCCAACGACAAGGTAATGTTGTGGGGAAATTACAACGGAACGCCGGTGCGTACCATTTCCATTCTCGACGGGATTAAAACAAAGCTTCCTGAAAACAAAATCCTGTATGACAAAGGCTGCGATCTGGTGGAAGACAAGGTAACCCGGAGTTATTTCGACCAGTTTTCGTTTGAAGGCAAACCCGGAATGAAAGCAACCTACTGGAACAACCGTGATCTGAAAGGAGATGTCGTAATCACCCAACAGATTACTAATCCTGTTAAAATGACCACTGCCGGCCAGCATGAATTTGCTTCGGGTGTTAAACTCGAAGGTTTTTCCGCTTTGTTTCAAACCGAATTCACCCCGAAAATTTCAGAAGAATTGGTGTTCAAAGGTGGCGCCACCGGTTACTATGAATTGATCGTTAACGGAGAACAGGTTCAAATGTACAATAACTGGCGCACACTGCCTTCACGCATCCCGTTAAAGGTTGAGGCCGGAAAAAAGTACAGCATTGAAATCCGTTACGCGCAGCTCCATAACTGGCAGGCCAACATCGAATTCAATTTTGGAAAAGAAGTGGACGTTGACTATACCGAACTGGTGAACAAGCTGAAAGGCATTGAGACGGTTGTGTTTGTCGGCGGCCTTTCGGGCAATCTCGAAGGTGAAGAAATGCCGGTATCCTATCCCGGCTTCAAAGGTGGTGACCGCACCAACATTGAGCTTCCGGCTGTTCAGCGCAACTGTCTGAAAGCCCTGAAAGCAGCCGGCAAGAAAGTGGTGCTTGTAAACTGTTCCGGTTCTGCCATTGCATTAACACCCGAAACACAAAGCTGCGACGCCATCCTTCAGTCGTGGTATGCCGGTGAATCGGGCGGGCAGGCAGTTGCCGACGTACTCTTCGGAGACTACAACCCATCGGGAAAACTTCCTGTGACATTCTACAAAGACTCCGAAAAACTCGGCGATTTCGAAGATTATTCGATGAAAGGCCGCACCTACCGATACACCACCGACCATCTTTTCCCGTTTGGATTCGGCCTGAGTTACACCCATTTTGAAATAGGGAATGCAACCCTGAGCAAGACCGCTATAAAAGCCGATGAAAGCATCAGCATGACCGTACCGGTTAATAACACGGGCAAGCGAGGGGGTACCGAGATTCTGCAGGTGTATATGCGCAAAGTGAACGATGTTGACGGTCCGTTAAAAACCTTACGTGGTTTTCAACGCGTTGACGTAGCGGCAGGGAAAACAAACAATGCCATTATAAAACTGTCCCCTTCTTCTTTTGAATTTTACGACCGCAATCAGCACAAAATGGCTATAACTCCCGGTGAATATGAAGTATACTATGGAAACAGTTCAGACCATAAAGATTTGAAAATGATAAAAATTACAATTTTATAAACTTAACTGACATAATTTTATATACCACGATGAAAAAAAATACCCTCCAAAGTAAACTGCCGGCTTTGGCCGGAATTGTATCGTTAATCCTTATTTCAGCCTTTAACAGCGGTGAATCTGAAAAGGGTGCAGGCAAAGTTCCCCTATACCTTAACACGGCTTATTCCTTTAAAGAACGGGCTGCCGATCTTGTTTCAAGGATGACCCCTGAAGAAAAACAAAGCCAGTTGGGCAACACCATGCTACCGATTCCCAGGTTGGGAGTTGGCAGTTACAACGTATGGGGTGAAGCGCTGCACGGTGTGATGGGCAGAAATAACAACAGCGGCATGACGGCCACTTCGTTCCCCAACAGTGTGGCTGTCGGATCAACATGGGATCCCGAACTGATAAAACGTGAAACATCGGTTGTTTCAGATGAAGCCAGGGGCTTTAACCACGACTTGATTTTCACGCTTACCTACTGGTCACCGGTAGTTGAGCCGGCCCGTGATCCGCGTTGGGGAAGAACTGCGGAAACTTTCGGAGAAGATCCCTATCTGGTTTCTGAAATCGGGAAAGGCTTCATCCAGGGTATGATGGGAGACGATCCTGTGTATCTGAAAACCGTGCCTTGCGGCAAGCACTATCTGGCCAACAATACCGAGTTTAACCGGCACACCGGCAGTTCCAATATGGATGACAGGGATATGAGGGAATATTATCTGTCAGCTTACAGAAAACTGATCAGGGAATATAACCTTCCGTCAATAATGTCAGCCTATAATGCTGTAAACGGGGTTCCCGTATCGGCAAGCAAATTTCTGGTTGATACCATAGCCAGGAAAACCTATGGCCTGGACGGTTATGTCACCGGCGATTGCGGCGCAATAGATGACATGGTGAGGGGGCACAATTACGTCAAAACCAATGAGGAAGCAGCAGCACTGGGAATTATCGCGGGTGTTGACAACGATTGCGGGGGAGTTTATCAGAATCATATCCTAAAGGCACTGGATCAGGGATTGCTAACCCAGGGTGAAATTGATAAAGCGCTTGTCAATATTTTTACCATAAGGATGCGGTTAGGCGAATTTGATCCGCCCCGCATGGTTCCTTTTGCCGGTATTAAACCAGGCATTATCAACGATCCCTCGCATAATGACCTCGCCATTGAAGTTGCCACGAAAACCCCGGTTCTGTTAAAAAATAATGTCGTGGCACAAACCGGTGAAAAAGCCATGCCCGTCAACCTGAAAAAAATAAAGAAAATTGCGGTGCTGGGACCTCAGGCAGACAAAGTCGAACTGGGAGACTATTCCGGTCCCGTCGAGCCCCATCTGAGCATAACCCCCTTACAGGGAATTCAAAATTATATTAAAGAGAAAAACTTAAATACGGAAGTCGTTTCACGGTCAGGCGGAAATACCCTGAAAAAAACAGATTTCTTTACGATGATGGGTTTCTCAACAGTGACCAAGGATGGAAAAATTCAGCATCATGATGCTACGAAATACGATGCTTCGGTAAAAGGTTTAATAACCTCGGCCCGGTTCGGACAAGCTTCAGTAAGGGGAATCAAAGACGGCGACTGGACATCGTACAATAATATTGACATAACCAATCTGGATTCCATCCGGTTCAACATGTCGGTATCCGGCAATGGCGGCATCCTTGAAGTAAGAGTTGGCACTCCAACGGGTAATATTCTTGCCTCAGAAAAAATTGCAGGAAGTCAGCAAAGTGGAGGATTTGCGGGTTTTGGCCGGCCCAGGACCGTACCGGTGAAAATACAAACGCTGGGCATTACCGGGGAGCAAACCCTGGTTTTTGTCTATCATGAGCCGGAAGCACCAGCCACCGATAAAGAAACGATTGATATGGCAGCCTCAGCCGATGTTGCACTGGTATTTGTCGGTACCGATCAAAGCACAGGCAGGGAGGAATCTGACAGGTTTTCTTTAACGCTGCCGGGCAATCAGAATGAACTGATCAGGGCCATAGCTGCTGTTAATCAAAATACCATCGTGGTAATGCAAACTATGGGTATGGTTGAAGTGGAGACATTCAAAAACGATCCGAATATCCCGGCGATTATCTGGACCGGTTACAATGGCCAGGCACAAGGCACTGCCATGGCAAAAATTATATTTGGCGATGTAAGCCCGGGAGGGAAACTGAATGTCACCTGGCACAAATCGGTTAAAGATCTGCCTGATTTCAATGATTATAATCTGAGGGGCGATGGCACCAACGGCAGGACATACTGGTATTATGATAAGGATGTTTCCTATGAATTCGGTTATGGTTTATCTTATACCACATTTGAATACAGTAACTTCAGCATCAGTAAAAACAGCATTACCCCTGCCGATAAAATCACCGTAAGTGTTGATGTTAAGAACACAGGGAAGGCTGATGGTGACGAAGTGGTGCAGGTTTATGTGAAAACCCCTGACAGTCCGGCCACCCTGGAAAGACCCATAAAACGGTTAAAAGGTTTTAAAAGAGTGACCATTCCGAAAGGACAAATAAAAACCGTATCCATTGATATGAATTGTGAAGACCTCTGGTTCTGGGATGCCGGAAAAAATAAAATAACATTCGACCCGGGCAGGTATGTCTTCGAAATCGGTTCGTCATCACGGGATATCAGGGGAAAGGTTGAGGCCATCATGAGCGGCGATTACAAACCTGTATTGACCACCGTTGTTGCCGAGGGCAACCAGGTGGTAATGAGGCCGGGCAATACCCTCCAGACTCATGTAACTGCCTGTATGTCCGACGATAGCTTTTATGATATTAAGCAGGCAAAAGTCATTTACAAAAGCAATAATCCATCGGTTGTAAAGGTTGATGAATCCGGCAAAGTGACGGCCACAGGGGTGGGCGTCGCCTCGGTATTTGTTTATGTAACAGTTGAAGGCACAACGGTTTCCAACAGCTTTCCGCTAAAAGTAATGCCCGACCTCTCGCCTGCTTCAATTACCGTCAACGGGAAAAGCATCAACGGTTTTAATAAGGAGGTAAAAGCCTATAGCTACCTGTTAAAAAATAAAACGAAAATTCCGACGGTAAATGCTTCTGCTCTGGATAAAGAAATTGCTGTTGAAATTGAGCAGGCCAAAGGTATACCCGGAACCGCTGTTGTAAAATTTTTGGACAACATCACGCTTGAAAACAATACCTATTATTTGAATTTTGATGTTCCTTCCGTCAGTGATGAATTCAATGAAGCCACCATTGGCAATCAATGGGAATGGATAAGGATGAATCCCCTGAACTTCAGTCTGGCAAAAAAGCCGGGTTCATTGACCCTGACCAGCGAGACAGGTGACGTATCGGAGGGAACAAACAATGCCAGGAATATTTTGGTGCAGAGTGCAAACAACGATTGGACCATCGAAACAAAACTGGTTGGCTCAAGAAGTCCGTCTCAACCTGAAAATGCAGGGATACTGGCCTATCAGGATGATGGTAATTTTGTAAAACTGATGTTCAGGGCTGTGATCAAAACCAGCAGGGGCGGCCAATCTGCTGCGCAGGTGCAACCCGGAACCATTGATCTGATCATGGAAGAAAATGAACTGGCAAAATCCATGGCATCTTTCAATCTGAAAGAAGCAATTACCGGCGATAACGATTTAATCCTCAAGCTCGAGAAAAAAGGCAGCATCTACACGGCATTCTATTCTCTGGATGGAGAAAAGTTCGAAACTCTCGGGACTGCCGATATCATGTTAAAAAATGTCAAGGCCGGGTTGATTGTGTGCGACGGTGTAATAACCCAGTACATGAAAAGCACTTTCTGGTTCAATTCAGATACTACGAAGCCCGACACACCCTTTGATGTATCATTTGATTATTTCCGCATAGTGAATAATGGATTAAAGTAATTACCATAACTAACACAATAAAACTATGAACAATTTTTATCGAATCATTGTTGCTGCAGCATTTATGACTGGCGGATGGTTTTCTGCGCAGTCTCAGTCTGATGTCATTGAGGACTTTAAACCTTCTTCTGCCAATCAGGCAGGAAAGCAATATCCGCAGGTTAATTCCGAAGGGCGTGTGCGTGTTCAGATTGCCGCACGTGAAGCAAACAGGGTACAACTCGACATCGGCGCCGTAAAATACGATTTAAAAAAAGATACCGGTGGTGTATGGACCGGTGAATCGGCTCCTCAGGACGAAGGTTTTCACTACTACCAGCTGAATATCGACGGCGCCTCAGTTCCCGATCCGGGAAGTCTTTATTATTACGGTGCAAGTCGTTGGGGCAGCGGGATTGAAATTCCGGCAAAAGACCAGGATTTTTATGCCCTCAGGAACATACCCCACGGACAAGTGCGGGAGCATATTTATTACTCGAAAACCAACGATAACATGCGCCGTTGTTTTGTATATACGCCGCCCGACTATGATAAGAATATCCAACAGCGTTATCCCGTATTGTACCTGCAACATGGCGGCGGCGAAGACGAAACCGGATGGTCGGCACAAGGGAAAGCCGGTCTTATCATGGATAACCTGATCGCGGAGGGAAAAACAGTACCTTTTATCATTGTAATGGATAACGGATCATGGCGTATGCCTGATAGAGACCGTTCGGTTCCAAGAGGTGAGCGCCCTGCCGGACAATGGCCTCCCCAAGGCTGGGCCGATGGTTTCTCGAAGACATTGCTGAACGATATTATTCCCATGATTGATGCCAACTACCGCACCCTGGCCGATCAACAACACCGCGCTATGGCCGGATTATCCATGGGCGGTATGCAAACCCGTGTTATCACCCTGGCCAATCCCGATATTTTCGGTTATATGGGCATGTTTAGCGGTGGAAGCATAAGCACTGAAGATATTGCAGGTGCACCCGGTTTTAAGGAAAAAGTTAAACT
>CAYMJH010000064.1:0-18447 GCA_964390385.1 uncultured Bacteroidales bacterium
CCTGGCCTCCCGGTGCCGTGTATTTCATGGCGTTTGAAACCAGGTTCCGCAACACGGACCGCATCATATTCCGGTCGGCGCAGACCATGGTATCGGGATAAACGTAACTGATCAGCTGAATATCCTTGGTACCGGCGACATGGTAATACAGGTCAACCGTATCTTTTACCGCTTCATATAAGTCAAATTTCTCGATGACCGGCTTAATGACGTTATGCTGCATCTTCGACCAGTCGGAAAGGTTTTCGAGCAGGCCGCAGGAATGTCTGATCGAGGCATCGATGGCATTGACCAGCTGCAATATCCTGGTCTTGTCGAGTTCCTCCAGCCTCTCTCTTAAGAGGTCCGAGAAACCCATGATGGTGCTGAAAGGATTCTTCAGGTCATGGGTAATAAGCTGCAGGAACCTGTCCTTCCGCTGTGTTGCCTGGTGAAGCTCATCGATCTGCTGCTGCATATGTTCCACGGCATCAAGCCTGTTGAACTCGGTGCCAGCACGTGAAGCCAGCAGGGACAAAACATACCTTGAGTTGGGAATTTCTTCCATGGGCTTGTCATCCATCATGATGATCATACCGGTCACCATCCCTTTATCGTCAAAAACGGGAGCCCCCATGTAACTGTCAGCACCCAGTATTTTAACCAGTTCATCCTCCGGAAACATTTCCTTCAGGTTCCGGGGATAAAAGGTAGTGTATCCTTTCATTACATTCAGGGAAGAGCTTCCTTCAAGGGAAAACTCAAAATTCTGCTTTTCAATGCCGTTGGCCCAGCAATGAACCGTCGATGCCTTCATGGACCCGGGTTCACTGAGACGGGCTACAATGGAATAACGGGTGTCAAAAGCTTTGGAAAGCAACGCAGTCAGGCTCCTGAAGTACTCGAAACCGCTGACCCTGGAGGTATGCTTAACCAGGGTGGACATCATTTCGGCCGTTTTCAGATAGTCAACAACCCGTCGGGCACGGAAAACGATAATCCTTCCATATTGCGTATCGATAGGTTTAACCGTATACCGGCCCCAGAAAATATTGCCCCTGATAGTCTTAAAAGCCAGTTCCTGTGTGTATTCCTGGCCGTTGTTCACGGTATCGATGAACTGGTTTTTGCTGAATGCAACCGGCTCGGCATCATACAGGTTGAATACCTCAAAACTGACCAGATCGTTTTTATGCTGTGCCTGGAATAAAACCAATGCCTTTTTATTGCAGTCAATTATGGTGAAGTCAGTGCTGTTTAGAATGAAAATGGCATCAGGAGAATCATCAAACACTGCCCTGAAAAGCGGATCATCATTAAGCGTCCTTAGTAATGATGAAGGTTCGTGAAGGATTTTTAGCGTGCGCATGAAATCTTGATTTGTTTGATAGTAGTTTCTTTACACCAATCTTTACGAGAATATATATATAAGGTTAAAAAAAATTGATGAACAGCTGCTTTTTTTTGGTTAACGGAAAAAACGAAGCTTCATTATGCAAAAAACCAAGGATAAGGGTAAATCACCGGTTTAATGGCGGGTAGACTACAGACTGTTAGGCTGTTAGGTGTTTAGGGGTTTAGGGGTTTAGGGGTTTAGCTGTTTAGGGGTTTAGGAATTTCCTAAATGGCTAAAAGGCTAAAAACCTAAAAACCTGTGTTTTCACTGTTCACTGGTTACTGGTTACTGGTTACAGCATTTCAGCGGACTGTCGACTCTTCCTATTTGAACAGCTCCTCGTCGCGGATCAGCATTAAAATGGCATTATGGGGGACGATAACGTATTTTTCATTGTTAAACTCAATCTCCCAGCCGCTCTTCTGAAGATATATAGCAAGGTCACCCTCCCTGGGCTGAAGCGGAACATATTTAACCTCATTGCTTTTATCCTTCCAGGGCTCATCCACTTCATTGATGGCAGGAATCGGATACCCCGGTCCGACTTTCAGCACATACCCGCTGTGTATTGACTCCTTTTCCTGAACACCGGGAGGCAGGTATAGTCCCGTGTTGGTTTTATCATGCGGTGTCTTGGGCTTTATGAGAACCCGGTCGCCGACCAGGATAAATTTCTCAAGCTTCTGTTCCCCGATTTCAAGTGCCATAATTACATCTTATTCCATACAAAGATAGGCAATCTCTTCCTGTCATTTGAGGGAAATCCAAACAGAATGCCTGCAGGACATAAATAGCTGTCACTGGTTGGCGAATAGATGTAACAGGCATTAATAATATGTATATTCGCATAGGTTTCTACATGAAAATGCTGTTAGTAACTCGATAAGAATATTCAGCTTTTTTTATTATTTTTAAATGTTCATTCCTGATTCCGCGCAACAAACAGGGAATTAAAACGTATTAATACGAAAAACCAACCTTAGCATGAACGAAAAGGTAATCCAGAAAAGATCCCAAAAGAAATATCATGTTCCGGTTATCGGGCATTTTGCCGATAAAAGCATACGCTTTGCCTCCATTGTGGATGCAGAACGTGTCACCGGGATCAATTATAACCTTATATTCGAAGCCTGCATAGGGAAAATATACAGGGCCGGCAATGCCCTCTGGGAATTCGAAAAAGGGAATCACTATATTAAATACAAAGCATACTATTTACGGGCACTGGAAAAGGTGCGCGAACTGGAGAACAAAAAGGGACATTGATGTAAGAACATCTCATGAAAAGAAAGTGTCAGACACTGCGAAAGCGTCTGACATTTTTTTTACGGGGCGCGGGTGGGTGTTTAAGGCGTCAGGCACCTCGGAGGCGTCCGACACCTTTGATTTACTTTTCGGTAATACCTTTCCAGGTATCCGTTCGGAACGGCGATGCAGGCAGGCCCTCCTTATTGTAAAGGTTTGCATCATCGGGATTATCAGCCCAGGCATACCTTACCGCTACCGGTGCGGGCACAGCGTCTGCATAAACGATAACCTTACCACCCTCGATGAAGGCCTTAGCCCACTTAAATTGCTGATCGGCACCTGCTATCGCAAAGCCTTTCAGGTAGCCGTATTTGTCCTTTGCCATCAGCCCGCTTCCTGTGTGATCGAATTCCAGTTCTATCCGGTTGCCGTTAATGGTGCATGATTTATAAACCGGACCGGAATGCACTATATCCTCATGGTAGGCGATTTTTCTTGCCGCAAGAGACAAACGGTATCCCACATCCTGTTTGTTGCGGGGATGAATGTCATCGGCATCCCCTATGTCAATGGCAACGGCCATGCCGGTCAACGGAGTGGCCAGCGTCATCACCTGTGCTTCACGCAATTCAGCCCATTCGCTGTTCGCAGGCTGTGGCACAGGCTTCATATAATTCGCCAGTTGAACCAGCAGGAAAACCAGATCGGGATTGTTCCATTTTTCTCTCCAGTTGTCGATCATCAGGGGATGCAGGGTACGGTACAGAAAAGCCGCATCAGCATTGGATTCTCCCTGGTACCATATCGCTCCCTTAACACTGTAATTGAGCAGGGGGTGTATCATGCCATTGTATAAGATGGAAGGATAATCATTCGGGCCGGCTATGGCATCGTTAAAGCTGTAATTAACCGGACTGATCCTGAATTTCCAATTGCCGGCGAGTGAAACCGATCCCTTTGTCCCGTTCAGCGACAATGCCTCATCTTCGCCCCAGAAGCCTCCTCCGCCGCCGGTATCTTCAATACGCACGGTGATGACAATTTTACCAGGTTTCAGCATTGCGGAAGGAACGGGATAATTCCTGTCCTGGTTGTACTTATTGGTGGTTTTTCCGATCAATATGCCATTGATCCAGGTCATGTCGCTGTCATCAATTTTTCCAAGGCTCAGCGTTACATCACCGCCTATCAGCGACTCCGGGATTTCAACCTCACGCCGGAACCACACCACCCCATCCAGACTCGGCAGCAACGTGTTTTCCCAAAGTCCGGGCACTTTCATAAACGGCCATGCCGCATCATCATAGTCAGCTTGTGCCCAGACGGCTGTGCCGTCAACAATACCATCCATGGTCCCTGTTATCATATTTCGTATCCTGTCGCTTTTCTGCCGTTGTTCCTCTTCCAGATTTTTCACGTCAATGCTGCGCAAGGCATCCAGTCTGGTCTTCATGGCAGGCACCGTACCCAGGGCATCCTCACTGGTCCAGCTTTCGATAAGGGTGCCACCCCATTCTGAGCTGATCAGTCCGATGGGCACATGAAGATCCTGGTAAAGGTTTCTGCCAAAGAAATACCCTATGGCAGAGAAATTGGCCACTGTTTCAGGAGAACAAATCTTCCAGGTTCCGCCCGAAACATCGCTTTCGGGTTTGAATGAAATGCGGTTGGGGACATCAAACAAGCGGATATCCGGATAATCTGCCCTCTTTATTTCTTCCTGGCTGTTGTTTGAGTTGGCGACAATCCATTCCATATTCGACTGGCCCGAACAGATCCAGACCTCTCCTACCATTATATTATCGAGTTGTATGGTATTCTTAGCCCTGATCACCATAGTAAACGGGCCCCCGGCTTTCATCGGAGGGAACACCGTTTTCCAGTTCCCTTCGCGGTCAGCCCTGACAGACAGAGTTTTTCCCGCAAAGGCGATCACCACTTTCTCTCCCGGATCAGCCCATCCCCAGATGGTCAGCGGAGCATCCCGCTGTAAAACCATGTTACTCCCTACAACGCGGGGCAGTTTTACGTTCCCATGCAGGGCAAGAGGGGCTGTTCCCCATACTGTCAATGCCAGCATGATCACAAGGTACAGCTTACCGTGTTTGTTTTTCTTTGTGTTCATGATTGAGTGTTTTATGGCTTAAAAATAACTAAAATGATCTGAGAATCCAGCCTCCGTTATGAATAAATATTTAAAAGAGTCAATTTGCAGTACAAAGGATTCAGCATGACTATAACGGTTTCCTTTACTGACATTTGTAAATAAACACAATATCTTTGCCCAGGCGATACTATCGGTGGATGCGGACATACCGAAAGGAAATACCAGCCCTGCGGGGTACAGATATCCTCATTTGTAACAATCCTTGTGATCCCCCAACAGATTATTATTAATTTTAGATAAAAAATCGACCGATGAAACAGCCCTTCACAGCCTTTCTCATCCTCCTTTCCATGTCCCTGCCGGCGCAGGAAAGGATCGATTTCGACCGGTATTTTCATGACCAGACCCTGCGTATAGACTATTACCATTCTGGCCATGCCTCGGACGAATCCATAACCCTGGACAACCTGTATTTCCAGGGAAAGTGGGCCGGAAATCCCGCCAAACTGCTGGCCCCATACGACATGGGTAAATATTGCGCCAAAATCTATGATTTGTTTTCCAACCGGCTCATCTATTCCACCGGTTACTGTACAACCTTCAGCGAATACCAGACTACCGGCCCGGCCATCGAAGGAATCAGCCGCACTTATCACGAATCCGTCCTGGTTCCCCGGCCCAAAAATAAATGCCTGTTCATTATTGAAAAAAGAGACCAGTACAACATTCCCGTACCTGTTTACAGACTTGTTATAAATCCCAATGATTATCACATCATTACTGAATCAACTACAAGAATCACGGATGAAATATTTCCCATTGTTAAAAACGGCGATCCGCATAAAACGGTTGACCTGGTCATTGTTGGTGAAGGCTATACGGAGGATCAGCGAAAAACTTTTAAATACGATCTCGAGTATTTCACCCGGGTTTTGTTCACCATCGAACCCTTTTCCTCCCACCGGAATAAATTCAATATCAGCGGTATTTACACTCCCTCCCATGAAAGCGGGACCGATGAGCCACGCCAGGGAAGATACAGGAACACCGCCCTGGGCAGTTCCTTCAATACCTTTGATTCCGACCGCTACCTGCTGGCCGGTAACAACAAGGCGATCCGTGACATGGCCGCCCAGGTACCCTATGATGCCATACTGGTGATGGTGAACCTTGACCGTTACGGAGGCGGGGGGATCTTTAACTGGCAAACGGTTTTTGCCACCGGTTCGGTGTTGCGTGATTACGTATTCCTGCATGAATTCGGACATGCCTTTGCCGGTTTGGGAGATGAGTATTATACTTCCGATGTTTCTTACGAGGACTTTTATCCCAAAGGGATTGAGCCCCTTGATCCCAATGTTACGGCACTGCTCGATCCCGGTCATCTTAAGTGGAGGGATCTTGTATCTCCCGGCCTTGCAATACCCACCGATTGGGGAAAAGAGAAGTTCGACAGCCTTAACTATGCTTTAAGTGTGCTTGCCAGGGAGAAGGAAGATACTTTACAACGTTTGAGGCAATCGGTAGCAGTGCCGGAGATCATCAGGAATGTGGAAGACCTTTATAACAACAGGCTTTTTTCATTACGCAATGCCGTGGATTCCTTCCTTTTCAATCATCCGCTCAAGGGTAAGATAGGGGCTTTTGAAGGTGCAGGATACCAAACCGAAGGCCTTTACAGACCTACAGTCAATTCGATGATGCATCGTTTTGATCCCGATGAACGGTCCTATGGCAGGGTGAATGAAAGAGCGATCATGAAAATGATTCAGTACTATACGGAATAACACCAGGCTTTGAGGGCAAATGACAAAATAAAAACTCATATAAATCAATACCGAAATGAAAAAAAAAGCGATCCTGATTGTATTGGGGTCCTACCTGTTGTTCAGCTGTGCTGAACAGATAAAAACAAGCACACAGCCTATCGTTCCGGTGCCCTTTACTGCGGTAAAACTTACCGATAACTTCTGGGGACCCAAGATCATAACAAACTTTAAGGTCACAATCCCCATAGCCATCGGTCAGTGTTACAGCACAGGACGGGTCGATAATTTCAAGGTTGCAGGAAAGCTGAAAAAAGGAAAATTCTCCACGGATTATCCCTTTGATGATACCGATATATACAAGCTCATTGAAGCGGCCAGTTATTCACTGCAGACCATTCCGGATAAACAACTGGAAGCGCAGCTCGACACGCTGATCTACTATATAGGCATGGCACAGGAGCCCGATGGTTACCTGTATACAAACCGCACCATCGATTCAGTCCACACCCATCCGTGGGCTGGTAATAAGAGATGGGAAAAGGATCCTGAGCTCAGTCATGAGCTTTACAACTGCGGCCATCTGTATGAAGCCGCTGTGGCTCATTACCAGGCAACCGGAAAACGGTCACTTCTCGATATTGCCATAAAAAATGCAGACCTGCTGTTGAAGGATTTCGGGCCCGACAAGCTTCATATCTATCCCGGACACCAGGTTGTTGAGATGGGACTTGTAAAGCTGCATAACGTTACCGGAAAGAAGGAATATCTTGAACTGGCGAAATTCTTTCTCGACGTGCGCGGTCCCGGTGGCGATGAATACAACCAGGCGCATAAAAAGGTGGTCGAACAGACCGAGCCTGTCGGACATGCCGTCAGGGCGACCTATATGTATTCAGGAATGGCTGATATTGCGGCCATTTACGACGACACCTCCTATTACAATGCCACGCAACGCATATGGAACACCCTGGTGAGCCAGAAGATGTATGTCACCGGAGGGATAGGATCGGGTGGCGGAAATGAAGGTTTTGATCCTCCTTATGTATTGCCCAACATGTCGGCCTATTGCGAAACCTGTGCTTCCGTGGGTGATATTTTCTGGAACCAGCGCATGTTCATGCACGACGGCGACGGCAAATTTTACGATGTCCTGGAACGCACGCTGTACAACTCTCTGCTTGCGGGTGTTTCACTGTCAGGAGACCGTTTTTTCTATCCCAATGTCCTTGAATCCTTTGGTCAGCACCAGCGAAGCGCGTGGTTTGGATGCGCCTGCTGTCCGCCCAATATTGCCCGTTTGCTTCCCTCGGTCCCGGGTTATATATATGCAACCACGGATAAGGATATATACATTAACCTGTTTATGGATAATACGGCAAAATTTGCCCTCGGTAGCATGGATGTTGAAGTTGTGCAGAAGACGAATTACCCGTGGGACGGGAATGTTGTCATCACCGTAAATCCGGATGAAAAGAAGAAATTCACGCTGAAGGTCCGGATCCCCGGCTGGGCGCGAAACGAAGTGCTTCCGGGCAACCTGTATACATACGCCGATGGTTTGTCTCCCAAGACAGTCCTTAAAGTAAACGGAAAAACAATCAAACCTGAAATCAGCAAGGGATATGCCATTATCAGCCGCAATTGGGAGAAAGGTGACAACGTTACGGTGGAATTGCCTATGAAAGTGAGGAGAGTGGTTGCTGACAGCAGGGTGCTGGCCGACAAGGGCAAAATCGCCATCGAACGGGGGCCGGTAGTTTTTTGTGCCGAATGGCCTTACATTTCAGGCCACCGCGTTCTTAACCTGTTGTTCGACGAAAAGGCTGATTTTTCGGTGGCCTTTATCGATACCTTGCTGGGCGGTGTTCAAGCGATAAAAACAACGGCCAGACCGGCAAAATATAACCTGAAAAAGGAAGTTGAAAAAGGCGATCCCCTGGATATCCTGCTGATTCCCTATTATGCATGGAACAATAAGGGAGCCGGTGAAATGGCGGTCTGGCTGCCGGTGAGCGACAGCAGCGTAAGGCCTTCCCCTGCCCCTACCATTGCCAGCCGGAGCAGGATATCGGCCAGTACGCCTACAAAAGCACTCATGGCGATCAATGACCAGTATGAGCCGAAAAACTCCATTGACAGGGATTGGCCTTTCTATCACTGGTGGCCCAAGAACAATTCCCTCGAATGGCTGCAATATGATTTTGAGGAGGAAACTACCGTATCCGCTGCAAAGGTGTACTGGTTTGATGATGAACCCTCCGGCGGCTGCCGCGTACCTGAAAAGTGGTTTCTTGAGTACAAGACAGCCGGTACCTGGAAACCGGTTCAGGCCAAAGGAGACTATGGGGTGGCAAAAGACCAATGGAATGTGATAACCTTTGAGCCTGTAAAAACGAAGGCTTTGAGGCTGAAGGTGAAACTGCCGGAGAATTTTTCGGCTGGCGTTCATGAATGGGCAGTGGAATAAGCGAAATTCCTGCATTTTAGAGTTGGTTTTTTTGTACTTTAGAGGCTTTATAATGAAAAAAATAGCAATCGTTTTCATCGTAACACGGTGATGTCCATCAAAAAAACGCTAAGAAATTACTGGTATGAAAAAAATGCTTCCCCTTGTCATGGCCTTGAATTTTATCGGGGCCGGTATTCTCCTGAATGCCCAGGAATACAAAGTCAGCTCTCCCGATAACCGGCTGACCGTTACTGTATCTTTCGGCGAGAAAATATTATGGACGGCCCGGTATAAAGGCAAGGTCATCCTGGAAAACTGTCCTGTTTCCATGACTATCAACAACAAACAACTGGGGATAGAACCGAAGGCTGCACGAAAGAATACCCGTTTTATCAGCCGCGAGATCAGGCCGGTTGTTCCCACCAAAAAGGCTGTCATCCAGGACAAATTCTCTGAACTCACCATTAACTGCAGGGAAGGATATGCCATATCCTTCAGGGTGTATAACCAGGGTGTTGCCTATCGTTTCGAAACCACCATGGAAGGCAGTCTTGATATACAGGCAGAAGAAATGGAGATCCATTTCAGGGACAACGTGATGTCCTATTTTCCTGAAGAGGATAGCTATATTTCCCATAATGAAAGGATATACAGGAAGGTTAGTCCCGCAGAACTGTCACCGGAACAGTTTTGTTCCCTGCCCGTGTTTTTCAGAACACCGGATAAGATCAACATTGTCTTCACGGAAGCGGATCTGTTTGACTATCCGGGCATGTTCCTTCACGGATGCTCCCGTAATGCTTTAAGTGCTGGTTTTCCAAAGGTAGTGCTGGAAACCTCGGCGCCGGAAAGAAGCAAGGACAGGGACGAGATTATTACCAAAGAAGCCGGATATATAGCCAACGTAAAGGGACCAAGAACCTTTCCCTGGAGACTTTTTTATATCAGCGATAATTTTGCCGACATCCTTGAAAACGACCTGGTGCATCAGTTGTCCACACCGCTCAAGCTGGAAGAAACAGATTGGATCAAGCCCGGCAAGGTCGCCTGGGATTGGTGGAATGCCAACAATATCTACGGTGTTGATTTTGAATCAGGCGTCAATACAAACACCTATAAATACTTCATTGACTTTGCCTCAGCTTACGGGTTGGAATATGTCATCCTCGATGAAGGCTGGACGAAAACCAGCACCAATGTCCTGGAAAGCAATCCCAATATCGACGTCAAAGAACTGATCCGTTACGGAAAAGAAAAAAATGTCGGTATCATCCTTTGGCTCTTATGGAAACCGCTTGACCAGAACATGGGGCAGATCCTTGACACCTATGCACAATGGGGCGCAAAGGGCATCAAGGTGGATTTCATGCAACGCAATGATCAGTATATGGTCAGATATTATGAACGAGTGGCCTCCGAGGCCGCCAGAAGAAAACTGCTGGTAGACTTCCACGGGGCCTTCAAACCGGCAGGTCTCAGCAGGGCCTATCCCAATGTGCTTTCACACGAGGGCGTCAAGGGACTGGAAAACTGCAAGTGGTCAAAAGATATAACACCGGAACACGATGTTACCCTGCCCTTCATCAGGATGGTCGCCGGTCCCATGGATTTCACACCGGGGGCCATGAACAATGCCCAGGAAAATGATTTCGCCATCCGCTTTACCCTGCCCATGAGCCAGGGAACACGCTGCCACCAGATGGCCATGTATGTGATCTACGAAAGTCCGCTGCAAATGCTTTGTGATAATCCTTCCATCTATCACCGTGAAAAGGAATGCACCCAATTCATTGCCGGCATACCCACCACATGGGACACTACCATAGTCTTGCAGGCTGAAATTGCCGACTACATTGCTATGGCCCGCAGAAAGGGTGATACATGGTACATCGGTGCCATGACGGACTGGACATCACGCGAGATGGACATCAGCTTTTCTTTTCTGCCGGAGGGAACCTGGAACATTGTGATCATGCAGGACGGTGTTAATGCCGACAAAAATGCCGTTGATTACAAGAAAATAGTCTCCACCGTTACCAATAAAAGCCGGATGAAAATTAAACTGGCAAAAGGCGGAGGATGGGCAGCGGTGGTATCGAAATAGATGGGAGGATTGTTGGTTGTCTGATGACTTAGAAGAGTATTTAATGCATCCACCCCCTGCATCCCCGCCGGCGGGGGACATTTCACTGTTTATTCTTCGCTAAATAATAGACTTTTCGCATCTATTATAATTAAAAGCATAAAGCTTATTATTCTGCTTTTTGGCAAAATGAGGCACTGTCCCCCGCCGGCGGGGGAGAGGGGGTGGACAAGTCATATGATAAATTCAATTCAATCTTTCAAACAGGATAATATTTTAGATTCTCATTCTGAGAATTTCTGCTTCAAAACGATAGGGTGCATTTTCATTCCATAATTCCTAACCGTTTTAAATACAACTACATACTTAATAGCCTGATTCCGGCAGGAATAATGGCACGTTATTGGAACCATGCAGGCCATTAAAAAGATCACCATGAAAAAAATCATCCATGTGCTGGTTGTTGAGGACAATGAATATTTCAACAACCTGCTTTCCAAGGTCCTGCAGCAAAGTATACGTTCTGATCACGCAGGGAAAAACTATAAACTGGTGCTGCATTCTTTCACGGATTCGCTGGAATGTGTAAAAAAAATCAAGTCACGTGAACTGGAAAATATGGATACCATTGCGTTTGTAGATTACTACATGGGCAACGGCATCAACGGTGCCCATATTATCAAGCTGCTGAAAGAACAGAACCACGACACCATGACCATATTGTTATCCCAGTCGAAAGCCATCGAAGAAAAGAATAACCTGAACCATCCCGATTACATCATCAGGAAAGACACGATGGCGCCTGCCTTGTGTCGTCTTTATCTCGAGCAGTTCATTGAGAATAAAATTTCGTAGATTTGGCTTAGCTTGTTGTCACTTGTCACTGTAAATTGCCGGATCTGTATATGAACGAACATGGCTATTAAAAAATCCTCCCTCCAGTATAAGGCAGGCTTGCTTATGATGATGGCAGTTATGCTGCTGTCTGCCACGGGGTATCTTTCTTACCGCAGCCTTTCCTCCATTGTTTCTTCCATCCGGGTGGAAACCAAACCCGACCTGAGGCTTATTATGATAAGGGACATATCGACCGACCTTGAGAAAGCCGAGAACAGCGTAAGGATGTTTTCGATAACCAAAAATGAGCAGCACCTGAAACCATATTATGCCGTCCTCTCCCGGATTGATAAGAAAGTAGATTCATTGCGGGCTGAATGCATCAACGATACATTGCTGCTCAGGCAGGTCGATATCGTCACCGGGCTGATTGAAGAAAACATCATGACCTGGAACCAGTTGCTGTATCTCAGTCACAATGACAGCGTGAGCCATTATTTGAGGCATTTGTCAGTGCAGCTTGACAGCATTTCGTCGGGTAAACGGGAAGCCGAAAAAAGTATGTTAAAAAAAGTGTTCAGCCGCGACAAAAAAAGTGCCCTGGATGAAAAAGTACTGATGAATGATCTTAACCGGCTGGGGCAACAGGATAGCGTTACGAATGAACAAAGGGTAAAGCGTGAAGCACAACTGGCTATGACAGGCAAAAAAATCAAAGAACAGTTTTATGAACTTACAGCAGGCATGGAGGAAGAGGTTATCCTTCAAATGAAAAACAAGGCAACTGACGCTGAAAGGCTTGCCCGTAAAACCTACCGCTGGCTTGCCCTGTTTTCCCTGGCAGGCACCCTGCTGATCATCATGGTACTATTCATCCTGGTGCGATACGTCAGAAAAACGAGAGCCTCTCAGGTCGCCCTCGAATGTGCAAAAAATGAAGCTGAGAAGCTGGCCCGGACAAAGGAAATGTTCATGGCCAATATGAGCCATGAGATCCGTACACCGGTAACCGCCATATCAGGATTTACGGAACAGCTGATGCACGAAAACCTGGATGAAAATGCCCGGCGTTCGCTGAAGATCATCAAATCATCCTCTGATCACCTGGCCAGGATCATCGATGATATCCTTGATTTTTCCAAACTTCAGAACGGAAAGGTTGTGCTCGAGAGCGTGCACTTCAGCATCCGTCAGGTCGCTGAGGATGTATATGCATTATTTGAAAAACAGGCAAAGCAAAACGGCAATCGTTTGCATTACACGGTAGACTCAGATGTTCCGCCCGCCCTGCTGGGAGACCCTTATCGCCTGAGACAGATCATGATAAACCTGGTAGGGAATGCCATCAAATTTACCCGGGAAGGCGATGTGCGTTTTGCGGTGACCTGCGATAAAAAGGGATCATCGGAAATTGAAATGATCATGTCGTTTACCGATACCGGCATCGGCATTGACGAAACAAAACTGGACACGATTTTCGATGATTTTACCCAGGCCGAGATGAGCACTACGCGGAAATTCGGGGGCACCGGACTCGGATTGTCCATCGTAAGGAAACTGGTAGAACTGCATAACGGAAACATCCATTGCATCAGCAATAAAAACAAGGGCACCACAATAACCTGCCGCATTCCATGTCTCATAGGCGATGTCAGGCAGCTGAAAAGAGATGTTGAACCGCCCCTTTCGGTGCCTGAAGCAATAAAAAGCCTGAACATACTGATCGTAGATGACGAGGAATATAACCGCCTCCTTTTCAGGACCATACTTGACAGATGGGGCATTAAATACCGTGAGGCTGTCAATGGGCTCGAGGCATTGGAAACGATAAAAGCCGAACGTTTTGACCTGCTTTTTATGGATGTGAGAATGCCCGGTATTGACGGATTAAAGGCAACGAAATTCATCCGCGAGGAATTGCATATAGAGGGTTCCGTATTGCCTGTTGTTGGAATCTCAGCCGCCTGTACGAACGATGACAGGAAAAAATACGAAGCGGCCGGTATGAATGCCTTTTTACCCAAGCCCTTTACAGAAGCCATGCTGCTCACTACCATCCTGGCCGTTACCCGTCAGGACATTGCACCGGCAATAACTGAAACTATTACCGACCGAACAGCGTCTTCTTCATCCGTTAGAGGAAAAATCGATCTGCAAAACCTGTATCATATTTCGGGCGGAGATGAAAAGTTTGTAAAGCAGATGCTGGAAACCTTCATTGAAACTACAGAGAATGGACTTACAGCAATGCAGGAAGCGGTAACCACCGGAAAATGGGAATCAGCGGCAGGTTTTGCCCACAAGCTTTCACCTCCCTGCAGGCATATCGGCGCCATGGATCTGTATAATAATCTGAGAATGATCGAGGAAGATATCCGCGGCAAGGCTGATGTCCTTGTTATAAAAACACGCACCATGGAATCAGCCAAAGAGTTTGAGATAATCAGAGGATTATTGGCGGAAAAAATTATCGAAATCAGTTGATTTGCAGCCTGAACTATTTTTGCACCCCGTGAAGACTATATTAAACAAATGCCTTATTTTTGGAACTTCGCGGTATTTACCTATTTCAGCAAATGGCAGAAAAGCCCATTAAAATATTCGTGGTAGAGGACAACGACTGGTATAACAGGCTGTTGGTTCACACCCTTTCACTGAATCCCGACCATGAGGTCAGCAGTTTTTTCAACGGCAAGGATTTCCTGAGCCGCTTGCATGAACCGCCTGACATCATAACGCTTGATTACCGGTTGCCTGACATTACCGGACTTGAACTCCTGAAAAGAATAAGGGAAGAAAACGGCGATATCCAGGTGATCCTGATCTCCGAACAGGAAGATATCGATACCGTTGTCAGCCTGCTGAAACATGGCGCTTACGATTATATCACCAAATCGAATGACATAAGGGACAGGCTGCTGAATACGGTTCAGAATATTCGCAATGGTATCGGACTTAAAAGAGAGATATCCAGCCTGCGGCGGGAGATCCAGAAGAAATACAGTTTCAGGCACAGCCTACTGGGAGAAAGTCCTGCGATCAAATCCATCTATGAGAGGATTGAAAAGGCCCTGAACACCAACATAACCGTCACGATATCAGGCGAAACCGGAACCGGTAAAGAGCTGGTGGCAAAAGCGATTCATTATAATTCAAAACGCAGGGACAAGTCTTTTGTAGCCGTCAATGTTGCCGCCATACCTGCTGAGCTTATTGAAAGCGAACTGTTCGGACATGAAAAGGGATCCTTTACAGGGGCTTCTTTTCGCCGTATAGGAAAATTTGAGGAAGCCGACGGTGGCACATTGTTCCTGGATGAAATAGGTGAAATGGAACCTGCCTTTCAGGTTAAACTGCTCCGGGTGCTGCAGGAAAAGGAGATCGTGCGCATCGGCAGCAACAAACCGGTAAAAACGGATTGTCGCATCATTGTGGCGACGAACAAAAATCTGAAGGAAGAGGTAAAAAAGGGGAACTTCAGGGAAGACCTTTACTATAGGTTGCTGGGTCTGCCCATTGAATTGCCCCCCTTGCGCGACAGGGGAAATGATGTATTGATCCTGGCAAGGCATTTCATCGGACAGTTTTGTGAAGAAAACGAATTGCCGCTCAAAAAGCTGTCAGCGCCGGCTCAGAAGAAGCTGCTCGGGTATTTGTTCCCGGGTAATATAAGAGAATTGAAATCCGTAACCGAACTTGCGGTGACCCTTGCAGGAAGTGATGAGATTGAAGCCGCCGACCTTGTGTTTGATGCCGGTGATCCTTTGTCCATAGTGGCCCATGAAGACCTTACCCTGCGGGAATATGAAATGAAGATCATTAAGGCAACCCTGAAAAAAAATAACCATGATATTAAGCTCACCGCGGCAAAACTTGATATAGGCGTTTCTACTCTCTACCGGTTATTAAAGGAAGAAAAAGACAGTTCGTTTTTCCCAAAATGAGAATTTCTTTCTCAATCTGAAGCATTCTTCGTCTTTTGTTCTGAAATTAATTCCTTAGATTAAAGGCAGTTACAATTATTTCCACTGTAACGGTACAGCCTTTGAAACCTGGCATGCATTGCATGAAGAACAATGAATGCAATAACAGAGCAATATCAAACCTTAAAAACTTTGGAGGAAAGCATATGAAAAATGAAGAAAACAGCAACAGGAACGCGGCCAATGACAATATCAATGTCTGGAAAAATGAGGAAAACGCCAGGAAAGAAGGCATCGCCAAAGGCGCTGTAACCACGGCAGTGATAGCCCTTATCATACTGGTGGCAGCAGGCATCCTGGCCTATTCCCTGTATAACCGTGAACAGAAAAAACAACTCAGCCTCATGGAAGATCAGCAACAGGCCTTTGGCATGGCACTCACCGCCCGTGACTCCGTGATCAATGAATGGGTGCTGACATTTGACCAGATAGAGAAAGATCTGGCCACGATAAGGCAAAAGGAGCACATGATCAGCCTGCAGGCTTCCGATGCGGAATTCTCAAAGGATAAGAAGCAGCAAATCCTCGAAGACGTAAAGTATATCAATACATTGCTGGAACAGAATAAGAAGAAAATAGCCTCCCTGAGCGCGCAGTTGAAAAAATCAGGCATTGAGATAAAAGGTCTGCAGGATAAGATTGCCGGGCTTGAAGCATCGATGAAAGAACGCGACACCGAAATATCGGAACTGAAGATGGCTTTGGTGGATAAAGATTTCGAAGTCGCCCAGCTGAACACCAGGCTCACCGATCTGCAGATGACAGTGGTTCAGCAGGATGAAAAAATCAGTAACCAGACAGATGAGATGAATAAAGCCTTCCTGGTTTACGGCACCTATAAGGATCTGAAGGAAAGAGGGCTTGTTATGAAAGAAGGCGGATTTCTGGGCATAGGCAGGAAAGAGGCACTGCAGGAGGATTTTTCTGACAGCACCTTCACCCAGATCGACGTAACGGAGACCAAAACCATTCCCGTTAATTCAAAAGATGCCAGACTGATCACGGAACATCCGACAACTTCCTACGAACTGATAAGGGAAAATGATGATAAGATCGCTTACATTGAGATAAAAGACCCGGATCAGTTCTGGAAGATATCAAGGTATGCCGTTGTAGAAATCAATAAATAAGAAATGGTTAGGCGAAGCGACTCCCGGATGCAGGTTGACCTCACATTAAATACATATAGGTTCAGTTAAGTCTCGTGTTTCCGTTCGCAGGCATAGGTTAAGGCAGGTTAATCCGACCTCGCAGGGCATCAGGTTGCCCGGCGGGGTCGTTCTATAAAACAGAGCGGGAATGAGAATGAGAATGAGGAGAATATAATATCTTAGTCTCTCTTTCATCATTCTCACTCTCATCCTCATTCTCACTCTCATTCTCACTCTCATTCTCATTCTGATTCAATCCCTGGGGTGTCAAAATTGAAAATTCAAATAAATCAGGTATATTTAATATCAGAAACTATAATGCTTATTAATCATTTAAAACAAAGGGTATGAAAAAAATACTTTTCGCAATGACCTTGGCTTCCCTGTTGCTGGTTGCCTGTGGCAAAGCCAAAGAGAAGAAAGCAGCCGAAGCTGCGGAGGCCGCTGAAGTTGCACGTATTGATTCCGTTACGGCAGAAATTGACAGCCTTAAGAACGCTATTGATAATACAGCCAAAGAAGTTGATGAACTAATAAATGAGTTGTAACCCATAAAACATAAGCCATGAAAAGAATACAACGGATATTGTCCCTGGTCATGATCAGTGGTTTGATTACGGTGACCGGTCAGGATATTACTGCTCAGCAAGGGCAAGAGAATGCTGATAAAGCCAAAGGCAAGGAAAAGAAAGAAGTTAAGGGAGCGGATCAAAAGCCAAAACCCGGTGGTTCCGGAGTCCATCAAAGAGACACGGCAAGAATGCATCCGGACGGGCCAAAAGGGGGCAGAGGTAATGGTGAAATGAAGGGAAGACCTTATGGAGAAAGGCCTGAGCCGGGTAAAGGCGGTCCCGGTCACGGCATGCCAAAGGACAGCCTGAAAAGACACGAAATGGAAAAGGGCAGGCCGGGAGGTGAATCAGAAACAGAAACAGAAACAGAAACAGGAAAAGAAAGAGAGCCGGTAAAAGGAAAAGAAATTGAAAAAGACCAGCAAGGGCATGCCTATGGAAAGAACAAGGGCGAACTGGAAGGCAGGGAATTTGGCCAGGCCAGGGCTGAACAGGCCAGGATGGAACAGCATAAAAAGGAATATGAATTGGGGGCATCTGTAATGGAAAGTGAAGCCAAGGTTAAGGAGAGCAGGGAAAAGATAGCGGCTGCGAAAGAGAAGCTGGAAAATGACAAGAAGGCAAAGAAGATCTCAGACGTTGAATACAAGGAAAAGAAGGAAAAAATAGACAAGGCTGAAAGAGCTGTTGACAACCTGGAAATGCAGGTTAAGAAAGCCAAGGAGATGAAAGAAAAATAGTACCCGACCCTCCTTCAGAAAAATGCCAGGCCCCTCTCCGCGGGCGCCTGGCATTTTTCTATAGCTTCATAGCAATGCTCTTTTCCACCAGTGCAAACTAATGGCTATTTGAACAGCAATGGGACGAATTCCG
>CAYMJH010000065.1:0-18441 GCA_964390385.1 uncultured Bacteroidales bacterium
AACGGTGACATCTCCCCTGCCGACCTGTAAGGTGCTGCCTGTGGTTCGCTTTGAGCCGTCCCTGTCTTTGTGATACACGACCATACCGGATGCCGGCGCTTTGATGATCAGGCTGTTGCGGGCAGCCATTATTTTCTGCTTTTCCCTGCATGAACGCTGGAGCTCAACATTTTTCTGCCGGATATTCACCTGGGCTTGCTGCACTTTCAGCTTATAATTGCTCAGGGTTTGGTCGTATTCTCTTTGCATCTTGTCCAGATCGATCTCGGCCTTCCGGATAACGGCCGGGGATTCATATTTCGATTGTTCAAGGTTGATTTTTGCCTCCTCTACGGAGTACTTCAGGTTGATGATATTGTCGCGCTGTGATCTGAGCTCGAGGGAAGAGTCGATAACGGCTTTTTCAATTTCAGCCTGTCGCAATTCAATCTGGCTTTCTATTTCTTTCAGCTCATTCTGTATATCGGTTTCATCGAGCTGGGCTACGAAGTCCCCCGAATCAATCAGGGTTCCTTCCGGTACAATACTTCCGATGGTAACCTGCCATACATAGATGTCCCGCAGTATTGACATGGGAGCAGTGATATTGATCGAATTGCGGGCCTGCAATTCGCCGGTGACCGTCACCACGATATCAAATTTCCCTTTTACCACTTCCGTTTCAAGGTCAATGACAGATTTTTTTTTCGCAAGACTGTAAATAATGATGATCAAAAAAATAACGGCTATTGAAGCCAGCAAATAGATATTCCGTTTCTTCATGGATTTTATGATTATAGCTGGTTATTTCTGGTTATTTCCGGCATACTCTTTTTATTTCCTGTATGATCTTTTCTGCCAGCGCATTGGCTGATTCTTCCGAGGCGCTCTCAGCATAAATCCTGATGATGGGCTCCGTGTTTGATTTACGCAAATGTACCCATTCTTTTTCAAAATCTATTTTCACTCCGTCGATTGTACTCACCTTTTGATGACTGAATTTGTCACGGATAACGGCCAGCACATTGTCAACGTCAATATCGGGTGTCAGTTCTATTTTGTTCTTTGAAATGACATATTCAGGATAGGATTTTCGCAGCTGGGAACATGATTTTCCGGATAAGGCCAGGTGTGAAAGGAACAGGGCTATGCCCACCAGGGCATCGCGTCCGTAATGGAGGGGCGGATAGATGACTCCGCCATTCCCTTCACCGCCTATTACGGCATTCGTTCGTTTCATCTCCTGCACTACGTTGACCTCGCCAACCGCGGCCGCCGAATAATTTCCCCCATACTGCAGGGTGACGTCACGTAAAGCCCTGGTGGAAGAAAGATTGGAAACCGTGTTCCCGGGTGTGTGCTGCAGTATGTAATCAGAAACGGCTACCAGGGTATATTCTTCCCCGAACATCGACCCGTCCTCGCTCACAATGGCAAGACGGTCGACGTCTGGATCAACGACGAAACCAAGCTGGGCCTTGTGTTCCCTGATAGCGGATGAAATGGCTCCCAGGTGCTGCGGAAGAGGTTCGGGATTATGGGGAAATTCACCGGTGGGATCGCAGTATAGCTCAACTACTTCCGACACGCCCAGTTCTTTCAGCAGCAGGGGGATTACCAGACCTCCGACTGAATTCACGCAATCCACTACTATCTTGAATCGGGCTTTTTGTATGGCCTGAATATTGACAAGGGGAAGTTGCAGGACCTTCCTGATATGGAATTCACCCATGGAAGCATGGGATATGACTTTCCCGAGATCATCCACACCGGCATAACGGTAATCACCTTCTTCGGCGATTGCCAGCACTTCTGCTCCATCCTGCGCAGACAGAAACTCGCCGGATGCATTCAGCAGCTTAAGGGCATTCCATTGCCTGGGATTGTGACTGGCAGTGAGAATGATCCCTGCGTCGGCCTTAAGTTCCTGAACAGCCATCTCTGCAGTGGGAGTGGTGGCAAGGGAAATATTGGCCACATCGATGCCGAGGCCTGCCAGCGTCCCCGATACCAGCCTTTCGGCCATATCGCCCGAAATACGGGCATCACGGCCAAGGACAATCGTTGCTTTTTTGGATGGATTTTTAGCTTTGATCCAGGTTCCGAAAGCGGAAGTATATTTTATCATATCGGGAGGTGTCAGCCCTTCACCGGCTTTGCCCCCGATGGTCCCCCTGATCCCGGAAATGGATTTAATTAAGGTCATAGAGTTTAACAAAAAATGTGTTTTTTTCCACGCCGAAATGTTGTAACTTTAAAAACGTCAGAAATCCTCATTTAATGCACAAACCATTGATTGTTTCTTTCATAAACTCATCACAAAGTAAATCGAATGGTTTAAAACTACCAAATGTAATTATAAGATCGAAAAATCCGGAAAATTATCGACGTATTCCTATTACGATTTATTAACTATTTTAAAAACAGGTAAATGATGGTAACATTCCGTGGAACCCAAAAAAGAGGTGCGGCATCAGGGAAAAGCAAGGTGCCCGCACAGGGATCTTTAAGGAAGTCACGAAAATCAGGCCCGTCGGTCGGAAAGAGCAGACCTTCCGTTCCGGGTCCTGCCCCTCAGTCGACGGCCCGGAATCTGGCAAAGAGCAAGAAACAGGTAAAGGACATGCCGAAGGTGAAACATGAAGATGAGCTGATAAGGTTGAACAAGTACATTGCCAGCACAGGCATCTGTTCAAGGCGTGAGGCGGATGACTTTATCGTGGCCGGCCTGATTACCGTGAACGATAAACTGGTAACCGAACTGGGAACAAAGATAAAGGCCACCGATGTTATCAAATACAATGGTGAACGTCTGAGAGAAGAAAGAAAGGTTTATATCCTGCTGAATAAACCCAAGGACTATATCACCACAATGGAGGATCCTCACGCTAAAAAGACCGTTATTGATCTTATCAGGGGCGCCTGCAGAGAAAGAGTTTACCCGGTGGGAAGGCTAGACCGGAATACCACCGGTGTTTTGCTGCTGACCAACGACGGGGAACTGACCAAAAGACTTACACATCCCAGGTTTGAAAAACTGAAGATCTATCAGATTGAGCTGAACAAAGGACTCAGGCCGGCCGACATGGATAAGATCGCTTCCGGGATCATGCTGGAAGACGGATTTATAAAAGCCGACACGGTTAGCTATATCAGCCAGGAAGACAAGAAGCAAATCGGCATCGAGATCCATTCCGGACGAAACCGGATTGTCAGAAGGATCTTTGAACATCTTGGATATGAAATCAGGAAACTCGACCGGGTTTATTTTGCAGGACTGTCCAAAAAAGGCATATCAAGGGGACAATGGCGCTTTCTCACTGAACAGGAGATCCATTTGCTGAAGATGAATGCGTTCAAATAAAGTCCTGTGATTAGATCAAAGATCAAAGAACAAAGATCAATGACTTAAGAAAGATTACAGCATCACCCAATCACCAAATAAACATGTGCCCTTTTTGCAATCCGACAATACAGGAATGTGTTTTTCTGGAATCAGATAATTTTCTGGCCATCTATAACATCGCTCCGGTACTGCCCGGTCATGCCCTGGTTATCCCCCGTGAACACATCACCAGCTTTATCAGCCTGAACAGGAAGCAGCGTGCCGAATTTCTGGATACCACAACCCGGGCCATACGGATTCTGCTGAAAGCCTTTCATACCGATGCCTTCGACCTGTCGGTCCAGGAAAAACCCGAGGCCGGGCAGACCATAGAGCATTTTCACCTGCACATCGTGCCGAGGCTGAAAGGGGATATGCCGAATCCGGGCGACTGGTACCCGGTGATCCATACCAGCGATCAGATGATCATGGATGATAAAGCGCGAAAACGCTTGTCTGATGCTGATCTTAAGCGGATCGTTGAACGGCTGAGAGCCGTTGCGCTGGATGCAGGCCCCGGGGAATAGAGGGCCCAATGAAAAAGCCGGCTACAGGGCCGGCTTTTTCATTGGGTTATGCAATACTTATCTGTTGGGATCTGTAGCAGTCCTTGTCTGTGTCCCGGAAGAGGAACGTGCAGCAGCAGGCGGTTTTGAAGAAGAAGACCGGGTTGCGGGGGCTGACCGGGTCACCTGGGCATTGGTGCTCCGCTGCTCACCCCGCTGTCGGTTGTATTGCTGACGGTCAAGATCAGACCTTGATGTTGAGGGGGTGGTGGTACGTGTTGTCGTTGTGGTAGCCGGCCTTGTTGTGGCGGGCTGCTGGGTTGCGGGTCTTGTAGTGGTGGTATTTTCAATCTTCTGCCATTCCTGGTCAGTGCGGCGATAGATATTTCCTTCCTTGTCGGTGTATACATTGTTTCGTTCCGACTGACGGGCAACGGGTTTGCTGGCCGTGGACCGTGTGGGTGTTGATGGCTGTGAGGTGCTTGTCCTCGTGGTTGACGGCCTTGTTGAAGGCTGGGTGGTAGCCGGTCTTGTAGAGGTAGACGGCCTTGTTGAAGGCTGCGTTGTGGTTTGCCTTGTCGAAGGTTGAGTGGTCGTCTGCCTGGTGGTCGAAGGCCTGGTTGAGGTGGACTCGCGCGTGGAAGTTTGCGTGGAGGTCCGGGTCCCCGTGGTGCCTGATTCCGACCTTCTGGCATTCACCGAAGAACGGGAATCCTGGACAGGGCCTGCCATGCGGCGGCTTGATTCCACCCCTGTCCTGTGCTGATGATAAATGTTCTGGGGTGGCTGAGCTTCTCTCCTGGCCTGGTATTCAGCATAGGGAACGGGCTTCGGGCCATAGTAATGATGGTAATAATGATGGCTGGGCGGACGGTAGGCCGGAGGTCCCCAGTAACCACCGTAATAATGGTAATGGTAGTGAGGATGGTGGTAATTCCAGGTAAACCAGTTGTAAGGCCTCCAGACAGGATGAGAAAAACCTATGCTCCAGCCGAAATAGGGATCATAATACATGTGGTAACCATAGGTCCAGGGACGCGGATAATAATGACGCCCGTACCAGGAATGATAATGGAATCCGGTGCCGTAAACCACCGTGCGTCCGTATATATAACATCCGGTATAACCGGGTGTGTAGCCGACATAAACAACATCGGGCGTGTAATCATAAATATACACATATTTTACATTATGTACCGGTGCGCTGGGAGGAATATCCCGCACATCATCGGGAACATGCACGGAAACTTCCCATGGGCCCATAGCCCTGGCTGACTCAAACCATACACCGTTCTCACATAAATAATACCGGTCGTTGATCAGCAATACGGTGCTGGCCGAATTATCAGCATAGGCGATGCGCGTTCCGGGAATGTTTTTAAAGCTGGGATTGCCATCATAGCTTACCGTTGCCGTTGCCTCACTCCTTTTCACGGTGGCAGTTTGTGGGATAATGGCATCCAGCAGGGCTTCATTGGCGGCTTTGGTGCCGGCAACACTGGCCAGGGCCCTGTCCTTTTGGCTACCCTCGGGTATGGAGGCAAAAACCTGCGGCAAGGCATCCGAAGGCACATAATCCCATGGACCTTTCAGCGATCCGGATACATACCAGCGTCCGGAAAGAAGAATGTAATAACGCTGGCTGCCGATTTCCATGAACACATCGCTTTGGGTATTATTCACGTAAAGAAGACCGGCTCCTTCAACCGGGGCAAAAACCGGTTCTCCTTCCGTAACGATGAGTTCGGCAGGGGTAGCGCGTACGATGATCTCCGGAACAGCCTGCATGCGTGTGTCAGCGGTTGCTTCCTCTTCCGTTTCTTCAATCAGGTCGCGGATGACGCCGCGGGGATTTTTATCATACTTCCAGGTTCCGTTCAGGACATCGGAAGTGACAAACCACATACCGTCACCGTACAGCCAGTATTCCTGCATCCGCGGATCGAAAACAATGAAATAGGGTGTATTGACAACCTGCAGCATGTCAGAACCTTCGATAGCCTCCGTCCGGGGTTCACCGTCGATGGTGATCAGCACGGCAGGATGATAACGGATGATGATCTCCGGCGGATCGTTGTTCAGTCCTTCCGCTCCGGCCTTCCCGCTGTTGGCTTCCTCTATGGTGGCCAACAGTTCATCGAGCTGAAACTCAAGGCTCATAGTGGGGATCTCGGTCTCAAGGATTGACCGGATTTCCTGCACCCTGGCCTCTTCCATTTCACCGGGAAATTTAATATTCTGAATGGCAATGGACTCCAGCGTGACAATCCTGGCATCCCGGTCGGTAATCATATGGGCGTTGAACCAGAATGCACCGAAAACAGGCTCGCTCGCTCCTTTTTGCTTTATCATTACCGCGGCCCTTCCGTTAAGGGCATTGCCGTTAAGCGATTCGGGCTGAGGCTGGTAGAGGGTAATCGTGCCTTGCTTGGTGCGGATCTCCCGGGGCCAGTATGCCTTTCCGGCCCAGGCAGCCTGAACCAGAAGGAAGCTGACAAAGAGCAGTAGTAAAGAATTCCGTTTCATTGTTTTGTATTTTTTATTAAAGATAATGGAAAACAGTTAATATCCCTGCTGCCTATAACGCAAAAAGAATACCAAAAAAAAAGCAGGGAAGGAATCAATCTCCTTCCCTGCTTTACAGTCAGGTATAAAATTAAGGTTAAGGACCTCGTTACGACTAAAGCGGGATAAGCCGCATACCGGTCTTCAGAAGAACGATATTAACCGGCAGATCCTTTAATTCATCCGGATAAAGTATTGTCATCCGGTAATTACTTGAACCGATGGGAGTTATTTGTGACCAGCCAAATCTGTAGCCGACCGTCCCGTTGGTGCCAACATACCCGAGTCCGTAGTTGTAATCTGAATCAAACGTGGCATCTACGAATTTCTTGATCTGAACCGACAGGACAAAGGTATTCTCCTCTGTATACCCTGCAGGCAGATCAAAAGTTATACTGTTATTGGTAGCATCCGTAGTCCCCGATAAGGTTTTGATTTCGGAAACGATCATACCGCTTTCTCCGATTTTTGTCGTACCGGTTATGGTAAAATCATCATAGGTCTCCGGCAGGGACACGGTATTGCCCCCTGAAATACTCAGATCTGTTCCGGTTACGGAGAGTTCCTGCTTTTCCTCTGACACGGTTTTGGCATGCATGGCATAGGGCACCGACAACAGCTGCGAGGTTCCCATTTCCTGGAAGTCAGTTCCCGTGCTGTTCCCCAAATAGATCTTAATAAAATAATCATCGGCACTCCAATCAATTTCCAGCCACATACCATCATGGTTACCGCCGAATATGGGTAAAGTCACCAATCCCTGGTCACTGGTGGTGGCCAGGTGGGTCTCCCTGAAGACCACCGTGCCGTCGGCGGCTCCCTTCAGGATCTCAATTTTAAAGGACACATCCTGCCCGGCCAGAATGGCACCTTCAGCGTCGCGGACTACCGCCTGGTAATTCATAAAATAGGGAGGCTGTGCAAAGGATAACAGTGCTAATGCTGCTGTAACAAGGGTAATGAAAAGCTTTTTCATGATAGTTCAATTTAATATTGTTTAATAATGGTATAAGATCTGATCAGGGTATTTTCCGCAGCTAATATTCTGATAATATATTCTGCGGCAGGCAGGCCGGTAAGATTGAACTGAATCTTACTGGAATTTACAGGTTGCGACTGAAGCAATGCTCCTTTCATGTTGTATAACGCAACGGTAAGAGGTTCAGTCATCTCCTGGAACGAAACAGTGACAAACTCGGTGGCAGGCACCGGGTAAACATCAATGGAGAGTTTGACAAGAGGATCGGTATAACCGACCTCAACCACGAGTCCGGGTTGCTGAAAACCTTGTGTAATCACCGAAGATCCGGCCTTATGAGTGGCTACAACCACCTCGCCCAGTGTCCAGCTGACCTGGCTGCCGGCGGTTTTGAATGCATCACCGGAGGCGGCAATGACTTCCGGTGTCACTTCCTGTCCCATGACAGACAAGCTAACCGACAATAACATCAGAAATGAATAGATTGGTTTTTTCATGCGGTGTGAATTAAAGGATGAAATATCAGTTTTAAATGAGTTTATTGGAGTGTTGTATGAATGAATTCAATACGGTTTTATACGAAACCATGAGGTTTTCGTTACGTCATGCTGCTCGCATATTGATCATTGACAACGTCAAGCCCTACATCCCCGGCATATTTAACTCCTTGAATGTAATGTCTTTAGGCAATTCGAAAATCGAAGGTTTAATACGGGCATTAACATCAATTTTTGTGGCTTCCTGCTTGGTGGTATTTCCCATGACCGTCATTTCCATGTACATCAACATACCATTCCAGGTGAGCACTTTGCCCATATCGCCCTTAAAAACCTTGCAGTCTTTCCCGAGGTATTTTTCTGTGCCGGCAGGTTTGAATCCCATTCTGCCATACGTTTCTTCGATAAATTTTTCCATGTCGTTTACCTTCCTGAGTCCTTCCATCATGGGATTTTTCATTTTCATGCCCTCTTTGCTGCCTTCCTTGAACATGTATTGCATTTCATCAAAGCTGATGATCCATCCTTTGTCCGGCTGGTTATTCATCATCATATCGGAATAGGTGGCAGACCGGTGACCAAATTTATCAAAATACAGTGTAGTGGTTCCCGTGCGTTGTCCCGTATGCTTGTATTCAATGATCCCCGACCGTATACCGTAAAGTTTCAGGCCGGGTTCGGGTTCTTCCGGTTCCGTTTCAGTGAGCGCTTCTTCCGCTTCTTTCTCTTTTGAAGCGGATTTCTTATCCTGCGAGCAGGAAAAGCAGAACCAGAATAGCATCAAGGCTGAGATGAACGGGGTAATGACTTTTGTTTTCATTTTGATAGGCATTAAGGATTAATATTTAGTCAACACATACAATTATGGTTGAATCCAAATTAAGTAATATTTTATTTATAATCAAGAACATTTGCAAATCCGGGGTGCCCAATTGATAACAGTGCGGGAAAGTGTATGAGAATGAAAATGATGAAAAGGGACACCCCGAAAGGGTCCCCCCACCCCGAAAGGGTGTCTTTATTTAGCTACTTTATATTCCCGGGTGAAGGAATCAGCGGTTAGCCTTACCAGGTAAAGGCCACGGGGAAGGTTGCCAAGACCGTCAATCTGGGCAGATGTGCGGACTGCAGGCAGGATTTTCCTGATCATCACCCTGCCGGAAACGTCGAAAAGAGTCATTTCGAGATTATATATCGCATCATCGGGCAAAAGGAAGTTCAGGGTGTGGGTGAAAGGAACAGGGAAACAGGTGAATTCCAGATCAACAGGCAAAAGACTCAGGGTCATTTCCCGGGTTTCACCGGCTGCAATGCTGATATCAACCTGCCGCGACTGATATCCTGGGGAGGCAGCCCTTAAGGAATAATCACCGGGCGTGAGCAGGCGGTAAAACTCCCCGGTTTCAGGGTCAGCATATACCTGTGAGCTGTCTTTGTCATGGCCGGGGATCTCAACCATGGCTTCCAGGGGTCGGCCGTTTTCGCCATCGAGCACGAAACCGTGAATACCGGCGTGGACATGCCGTATATAGTTCATAAGACTTTTTTTATAGGTTTCCCAGTATAACGGCAATGCCGATGGATCAACACTTTTTACATGCGACAGTTCAAGGGTTACCTCACGGCCATGCATGAAGTGATTCACATAATCCTGACGGCCTCCGTAGATGGAATACCAGTCATAACCGTTGGTGATTCCGTTATTCTCATCCGTAAAGAAACCTGTGGGTCCGTAATGCTGAACGGTATCGGCAAACTGCCGTGAAATGAACCGGTACCAGTCGTCGTCGGCATGCCGCGTAAACCGGCAGTCCCAGGGGTAATTCACCAGCTCGGCACCGTCATGCAGATTCGCCGACAGCACAATTCCCTGTTGTTTCATGAAGTTCATCATCGCAGTATTCTCGGCCTGCCATGGCTCACCGTCGGGATGATCGCCGGTAACGGGATCGGGGAAATTCCTGTTAAGGTCAATGTTGTTCAGGTTAAACCGCCTGGAACCGAAAGGAAATGTATCAGAACTGAAATAGAATCCATCGGGATTAGAAAGGGGATTTACCCAGATCTCTGTATCGTCCACCAGCTGTTTGATAGCAGGATTCAGGCTATAAGCCGTCAGCAGTGAGTCAATCAGCCTGAGCAGCAGCACAAAGCCTGTGCCTTCGTCACCATGGATCGACGAGGTATACAGAAATACAGGTTCCGGTTCATCCTCAGCAGGATTATCCGAGATCTTCACCGCCAGCAGTTTTCTGCCGTTTACCGATGTACCGAATTCTTTCAGGATGCACAGATCCGTATGGCCTGTGGCAAACGATTCCATCATCTGCAGGTATTCGGGGTAAGCAGGATAAGAATCCCAGCCCTGGGACGTGCTTTTTTTGCTTTGCGCTGAGGTATTGAATGTATTTCGCGGGCCGATAACCTTAAAAGGAATTTGCTGACCGAGGAACCAGGTGAATTGTTTTTCGGAAGCATAGGCGGTGAGGGTGTCGCCTTTTTTATTATCGATCGAAAGGTTACGGGTAAGCTCATCGATCGACAGGGTTTGTGGCTGACGGAAACGGATGATGACCTCCCCCCGCTCATCGATAACCCGTCGTGCTTTCGCAATCTCATCTGCAGGCTGTGCCTTCATCCCCTGCAGGAAACAAAAGGTAAAAAAGCATAAGATGAAAAGGAATGACTTTATATGCTCTTCATTCTTCGACATTCAGCGTTCCTTGTTCATTATTCAAGCCCATCTAAACATTAAATCTGATATGCAGAATATCCCCGTCTTCCACGATATAGTTCTTCCCCTCGATGTGCAGCTTACCGTGTTCCTTGCAGGCATGCTCCGATCCCAGGGTCACAAAATCGTTATACTTCATTACTTCAGCCCTGATGAATCCCCTTTCGAGGTCGCTGTGGATGGCGCCGGCAGCCTGCGGAGCGGTCATGCCCCTGTGGATGGTCCATGCCCTGATCTCCTTCGGCCCTACTGTGAAAAACGACATAAGGTTGAGCATGGCATAGGCTGAGCGTATCAGCCGGTTGACGCCCGGTTCAGGTATGCCGGCGTCGGCCAGGAAGGCAAGCCTGTCCTCCGCGGTTTCGAGCTCGGCGATCTCAGCCTCCATTTTAGCGGCAAGGATCAGAATTTCCTTCTTCTTTTCTTTCAGAAATTCCCTGACCTTATCGACATAAGGGTTGCCTTTGACCGCCGAAGCATCATCGACATTACAGACAAACATTACTGGTTTTACCGTGAGCAGGAAGATATCTTCAATGACTTTCCGTTCGCTTTCATCAAGGTTCATATCTCTTACATTGCCGAAAGATTCGAGATGTGCCTTTACCTTTCCCAGGGATTCAATGCCTTTCTTTGCATCCTTGTCACCTGATTTGGCAATCTTTTCAAGCCGCTGTATCTTTTTTTCAACCGATTCGAGGTCTTTTACCTGCAGTTCAAAATCGAGGGTTTCGATATCCCTCACCGGATCAACGGATCCTTCGATATGCGGAAGATTGGGATCATCGAAACAGCGAAGCACATGAATGAGGGCATCGGTATTGCGAATGTCAGCCAGGAATTTATTGCCCACTCCTTCTCCCTGATTGGCTCCTTTGGCCAGCCCGGGAATATCAACAATCTCCACCGTGGCCGGGACTATCTTTTCTGTTGGCTGGAATTTCTCCAGTTCATACAAACGAGGATCGGGCACATGAATGACGCCGATATTGGATTTGGATGAAGTGAAAGCAAAGTTTGAAGTCTCGGCCTTTACATTCGACATGCAATTGAAGAGCGTGGTCTTGCCGACATTGGCCAGTCCGATAATTCCGCATTGAAGACTCATGAGTAGAAAATTTTATGCAAAAATACATTTAAAATCGAATGAAAGGGAAGAGGAGGAGGGAAAAGGTCCGGTGAATTTTATATTGACTTTGATCCGGGTAAAGTGTATATTTGATATACAGTTTGAGGTTTGAGGATGCCAAACAAATCATTCCGAAAACGATGAGAATTCCAAGCTTGCCTCTACTCCTTTTGGCAGCTCTGTTGCAAGGCTGCAGTCACTATTATTATGTTCCCAACATTCAACCGGTTCCCTTGTTCAAAGAAAAAAATGAGCTGAGGTTTTCAGGGGCTTACGGAGGGGGAATGGAATCCAACTGTCTTGAACTTCATACCGCCTGGTCGCCAACGGATAAAGTGGGTCTTATGGCCGGTTATATGCATGCCGGCGGCGGGGATGTTGAAGAAAGGGATTTTGGCAAAGGGAATTATGTTGAGGGGGCTGTCGGGTATTACAGGCCGATAGAAAAATATGGTGTGTTTGAGGCATACGGCGGACTGGGCGGCGGCAAACAACATCACGAATATACAAGATACCGGTACAATGATAATACAGGTGCCTATTCCGATGTATATGATGGATATGCCGATATTTCCCTGGTTAAACTGTATATTCAGCCTTCCTTCGGTTTTACCCATAGCATCGTTGACGCTGCCTTTTCCTCCCGTCTTTGTTTTATATCCTTTACCGATGTTGACAATCATGTTTCGGCGGATAACTATGAGTTTGATGATATCAGCGCACTAACTGACAAAAAGTACTGGTATCTGGAACCTGCGATAACCCTACGTGCCGGATGGAACAACATAAAAGCCCAGTTTCAGTTCTGTTATTCGGCAAACCTGAACAGCCCCAGGATCTTTACCGGTGAAGAAGCCCATGTCAGCGTGGGTGTATACATCATCCTTGCAAACAGGCTCAAAATGAATATTCCAGATTTATAAACCCAAAAAACACACCTGAATGAAGAAAACACTATCCCTTATGCTTTTGGCCATGTTGTTTGTAGCTGCCTGTCAGTTTTATTCTGAAAAATGAAGATATTCCCAAAGTTAATGAGGCATTGAAATAATGATCCGGCAAGCTGTATTCCTTAGTGCAGCCGATAGTCATCCGGCTTTTCAGTTTGATTCCATTCCAGTCTGATAACCAAAAACCAATATCATGAAAAAAAATTACGCCCTCGTGACATTCATTCTGATCCTGTCCATCTTTTTAAACAGCATACAGGCACAGTCCTCTCAGCATAAAATCAACCAGGTTGAATTGATGAAACGGGATGTCGGTATGTGGCAGGCGAATATAGGCAAGGACAGTCTTGAAATCTGGGAATGCCAGCAGTACGGGAAGGCATTTGTTATAAATGTGTATCAGGTTATTAATGGTCAGAAAATCCCGTTATTCATTAATAATATTGAATTTAGTTCAACAGATGGCAAATTCAAGGGTTTCATGTTACGGTATGATGGAAGCTATGCAACGTGGATCGGCATATACAACACAGAAAACAGATTCAGTGGAAATTTTGTTCAAAACTTTGATCCTGAAATGATTAATGGAAGATTTGTTTCGATGTATGAAACGCCGGCAAGTTTCACTATGACCCAATTTGATAAAGGAGGGGAAAAAGTATATGAGAATAAGTTCAGTAAAGTAAAATAATCTCATGGCACCGGTGATTAATGTCGAGCCGAATTGATCTGGTTAAGATCCTTTAATCAATTTGTTTGAAACTCTATATTTGAATTACTGCCATCAAATCATTTAATCTTTAAAGACCTGATCCAATGAAAACAAAACTTGCTTTTTTGCTGACACTGAGCCTATGTTTTTCCTGTGGTGAAAACACGAAGACCTCCCCGGATGCCCAACAGGCAGCTATCGAAAAACAAAATAAGGAGGTTATGCAACGTTTTATCGATGGGCTGAATCAAAAGAACTGGGATGAACTGGTGGGATTTTCTATGAAGCCTGCTGATTTCGATGATTACAGACAATATCATGGAGTATTCCGGCAAGCTTTCCCGGATTATCATTTTACACCTGAAATAATGCTGGCCAAAGGGGATACGGTTGTTACCATAGGGATGGTTACAGCTACACATGCAGGTGAATTCAAAGACAAACCTTTCACCGGGATTGCAGCTACAGGGAAAAAACTGCAGTGGAAGGAGGTTTGGGTAACATCCATAATAGAAGGGAAATTCAACGGAGGGTATATGTTCAGTGATGCGATGTCCATTCTGGATCAACTGGACGTTAACTGTCCACCGGTTGTTGAGAAGAAATAAAATGATCCCTCACTGTCGCAAGTTTAAGATCGGTACTCCGATCTGTAACTTGTGACTCTCACTGCCCCGCCCGACAGACGGGGAGCGGCATTATGGTTTTGCAGGTGGGTTACCAGCATGAATAGTGTTGCCTCGCAGGGGCATAGAGATATTATCATTAACATGACACCAGAAATCAGGAAGCAGATATTGGTAAGGGAACGCAGATCATTCCCCACGTATCATTCTTTTTGTGCTCAGCGTTCCATCGGCCACTATTTTACATAAATATATTCCACTGCTTACAGGTTGCCCGGTTGCGTCTTTTCCGTCCCACTCAATGGTATGTGCACCGGCTGTTTTCATTTCATTAACAAGGATTATTATTTCCCTGCCGGTAATATCATAAATACGTAGCGATACATAATCCGGCCTCTCTATAACAAATGAAATGGTCGTGCCTGCCGTAAACGGATTAGGATAATTTTGAAACAGTACAATATCTGAAGATGAAATCTCATAAGAAGCAATTCCCGTTCCTGTTGCGGGGGGCACTGCCGCTGAATTAGGATCAAAGCCTGGCCGGTTGGTCCATACACTGATATCGACTGCTTCAAAGTCGCTGCCATGAAGCCCTTTAAGCGTGTTAATATCTTCATCGTCCCAGCGGTCATCGTGCGTGCCCTGGAAAAACCAATTGCTCCCATTATCAGCTACGATAATTCCGTATTTTTTCATGGTACGGAGAATGACCTGCATCCGGGGAGAAAAACCGGAAAGTTCCACATCTGCCTTTAAACGAAACCTTAACCCCATGGGTGGCCGGTTTGGATCGGTATTATCTGAGGCATAATGCCTTGCAGGCCATATGTAAGCATGTTGAGTGACATTTGCAGTAAAGCGGATCGGATGATGCATTTCGCTCCCCGATGCAAGAGCCCTCTCCACCTCATCATACCGGATAAGCAAGGGGAAAATAGGTAATCCGGCCGCATCTGCAGAGGTCCAGGTCTCCGGGCGCAAAGCATTGGAATTGAGGTCATAAACAGCACCACACCCACCCTGCCATGCTGTGCCTGAAGAATTCCCATACACATTTCCTGTTTCATACAGTATATGGTTACTGGAATCCACGATCAGCATATGCCGGTCTCCGGATTCCCTATCCCGCCAGTCAAATACCGTCTCAATGTATGGATTGGTTGGAATCGGCCAGGGGCCGGGATCACTTTCCTCGGGATAACTGACAAAAGTGATCGGGAGCAAACGCTGTCCGCTGCCAACAACATTGTAGGGGATTCCCATCTGACGAAGCGTTCCATCATCATCCCAGGCAGTACCGAAATCGGGATGGAGATGTGCATCCTTCCCTATGCTGGCTACATAATTATTCGAATTAGGATGCACAGGCAAGTCATCAATCGGTGTATTAAGGGCATGATTTGCCGGGAAGACCGGACCGGTATAATCGGTCATGGATTGAGCACATATCCCGGCCGAAATTAACATCATTAAAATTTCCAGTACATAACCGTACTTGCTTCTGATCATTTTTTTACTCATAACGTTTGGTTTAATGTTATTCTGAAAACGGTATCTGATCAAAATTCAAAACCTTGGATTTTATACGTATAATTGCATTATAATGTTTTTTTATCGCCGGTATATCATTGCACTATGAAAATCTGATTCGGGTTCGCCCTCCAGATGATATTGAATGGCTACTTGACTGCATGAAGGATTTTATACCCTGGATAATATTAAATTCATCCGTGACAAATCAAGGAAAGCTCTGATAAATTTTATGGCTAAAAAAGCATAGGAAGGATCTGGATTATCCTTTCAGACCAAATCCCTATCGGTTACTTTTCATGTCTGAAATATTCTTGTTAAAAAAGATCCAGATTTGTTATCGCTTCACATTCTGCATAGCTGATTTCGCCATCACCGCTGGTATCCACCTCCACTGATATAAGTGCGTTTTTAAAACCGGCATCAGGGATAATAACATTCTGATCGTCAGAATTATGCGTCATGCAAAGCAATAACACCGATAAAATCAGCGACTTCATTTTATGGATAACAAGACTTAAGAACTGATTGTGTTGACAGCACATAAATATGTTAATAAGAATCCAAATAAAATAATCAGGATTATTTTCTTTCCCATTCGATCTTTATCAATGAAACCGCCTGCACTGGCATACTCAGGTTCAGGGTGGCCATGCCTTCCCTGACTTTGATTTTTTCGCGACCCTGTATCATTTTCAACAATCCTGCTTTTTCGAGTTCCGTGTATTGCTCAGGTGTCGGATTTTGCGGTGATCCCATGCGCTTCCATGCTTCATATGAATTGCTGTTTCCCTGGTCTATGCGATAATGGTACGTCATGGCCCTTTTCGCGGGGATGCCTTTAACACTGAGGCTGACAGCAGTTTCAGGCCGGGTTGTGTTCAAATCATGGTAATTCCAGATCATGATGCTTGCCGTCGAATCATCGGTTACGGCCATTGCATTGATATCAGGCTGTTTTCCCCTGACACTGGAATCCCTTACGGTGAATGTATTATAGGCCAGGTCACCGGATACCTCAATCCTTTTGCCGTTCATCATGCCAAACATCCTGAAGACATTTAATACAGGTTTGTCCACGCCGTTGGTTGCCAGGTCACGGTATCCGTTGAACCATGGCTGGCCTTCAAATTCAAAGGCCCAGGTGACAATGCCTTTAAGGTTCACACCGAAATGATCGGCCAGGTCGTAAATACGTGCAAAAGAAGCGGCTGTGTAGGCCGGGTACATGGTGCCGTTGCGGTATGCGTTCTGAGGATAGTCCTGCATCGAACAGGCTGCACATCCTTCGGGGTCGCATTCGCCGATGATGACGGGAAGATGCTTCAGTTGCGGAAAAGAGGCCACTGTTTCAAAGCCGGCTGAGATATCGCGCAACTGTGTGCCCATGTTCATCTGTACTACACTGTCGGCCAGGGTAGGATTACCTTTTGCATGGAAGGCAATGAAATCGAGCGGAGCGCCTGTTTTCCCCGTAACATGATTGTTGCCCGTGAGGATATGGTTCAGGAATGCGGTTAAAAAATCCCGGGCTACATCCCATGACGGGCCCGTAGTATTCGGACCGCCCATGACTGCCGTTGGCAGGGCACGTTTGAGGGCATCAGCCGTGTAGTCATATAGTTTCAGGTATTCTTCCGTATTTCCCTGCCAGTAGCCGATATTAGGTTCATTCCACAACTCCCAGTACCAGGTCTCGACTTCTTCACGGCCATAACGTTCAACGGAATGCAGCACCCACTGGTAAACCAGTTCTGCCCATTTTTCATAGTCTTTCGGAGGATAGGCCCAGCCGGTATAGATCTCTTCATACCGGGCACCGGGATTCCAGTTGTGCCGGTAGGGGTGGGGTTTGACAGAGAGGGCTTCAGGCATGAAACCAATTTCGACGAAGGGCTTCATCCCTCTTTCGACATAGGTGTCAAAGATCCGGTCGATGAGGGTCCAGTCATAGATTGGGTTGCCATTTTTATCCTCGGTGTATGCATTGGTCGATCCCCATTTGAGGGCCGGTGTACCGTCACCGGAGGTCAGCAGGTTGTGGGCGCGGACGTATACAGGAACAGGACTCAGCGCGGCAAGCTCTGACAGCAGCTTTTTTCCGTCCTTCATATAGGTGTAATTGGGTTCGTCATAGCCAAACCACGCCCAGGCGGGGGTCATGGGGCCTTTGACTTTGGTGAGGTCTATGGTTATTGAAAGGGTATTGGCAGCAGATTCAGGGGATATACCGGGATTTTTGCAGGCAAGAAAAAGAGGAATGATGGCAAGAAGACGGATTGATGGTTTCATAATCTTAATGCTGCGCCATTGTATTCTTTAATCGTATAATTTCAATCCCCGCCTCAATCACCGCTCCCAGTCCATGCAGTTCGTTGGTGCGGGCGGGGCGGTTATAGTAAAATACCAGGTCGTCTGATATGCCGGTACCTATGCATACACTCTTGAGCTGTCCGTCAGCGGTTATCATATGGTTTTTGAGCCCTTCCCACCCTGCCAGCGCGATGGAACCGTATCCTTTATCGATCCAGCCCATATTCACGGCCCTTGCAATGGAATAAACGAACATCGATGTGCACGAGGATTCCTCATAGGCATCGTTCTTATCCAGCAACTGATGCCATAGGCCTTTCCCGTTCTGGTATCCGGCTATGCCCAGGATGTGTTTTTCCAGGATCTTTCGAACGGCTTCACGTTGCGGGTGGTCGGCGGGCATGTGGTTCAGCAGGTGCACTTCGGCCATCATCACCCAGCCGTTGCAACGGCCCCAGTGGGCCACCCCGTTACGGTCGAGGTCACTGTAATAGCAATGGTAGTATAATCCTTTATCCTCATTCCACAAATAT
>CAYMJH010000066.1:0-1630 GCA_964390385.1 uncultured Bacteroidales bacterium
TTGCAGTCTTGCAGTCTTGCAGTCTTGCAGTCTGGCAGTCTTGCGGGTCGTGCTCTATACTCTAAACTCCGATTCCAGGACTGCAAGACTCTCAGACTGCATGACTGTATTAAATCTTTCTGAAAACTATTTTCAAAATTTTCTTTCCCTGAATAAAATTCATTTTATCAACTCCTTTCTTTAGTCCGCTTATTTTTTTAACATTGCAGAATGAAACTTCCGGAAAGAATAAAAACCGCCATCGGCATCCGAATGCTCGAAAAAAAGCTGAAGAACCGGCATCGTTCCGTTGCGGTATGCAACATTCAACTTGCCCGGAAGGTTGGTATTGTATACAATGCCACAGAATTTGTCAGCTTTGAGATCATCAAGGATTTTGCAAAACAACTCTCACAGCATTCCGAAGTGACCATTCTCGGGTATGTTAACAGCAAAAAGCTGATTGACCATTATTTATACAGGAAAGGATTTGACTTTTTTTCTCGCAACGATCTCAACTGGTATTACAAACCCGTATCCGAGGTCACGGAGTCATTTATCCGCAAGGATTTTGACATTCTTATCGACCTGAGCCTTGAGAAGTACTATCCCCTTCAATATATCGTGGCTCTTTCTCCGGCCGCCTTCAAAGTCGGGAAATTTTCCAGCGATGATAAATGGCTGGATCTTATGATCGATATGGAGAAAGAAAACGAGCAAATGAAGAAGCTGCATGAAGAAATTTCCGTGGGCAAAAAGAACGGAAAGGCCTCAAGTGAAATTGAAAAAGACATTGAAAAGAAAACTCAGACCGAACTTCAGTTGAGTTTTCTGATCAATCAAATTATGCATTATCTCTCCATCCTCAAAAAAAACTGAACCATGTCGCAAAAACCTTTTAACGGTACCGGGGTTGCCATTGTGACCCCTTTCAGAAATGACTGCAGTATTGATTTCAAGTCGCTTGAGAAAATACTGGAGCACATCATCAACGGTGGCGTTGATTATGTCGTTGTACTGGGTACAACAGGTGAATCAGTCACCCTTTCAAAAGATGAAAAAAAGGCCGTCATTAATTATGTCATTGATACCGTCGATAAACGCATCCCTGTGGTGGTTGGGATTGGCGGCAACAATACGCAGGAGATCCTGAACACGATGGGCAATACCGAATACGATAACGTGGATGCCATACTTTCCGTATCGCCTTATTACAACAAGCCTTCCCAGCAGGGAATCTACCTTCATTTTAAAGCCATTGCCACAGCCAGTCCCGTTCCGGTCATTATTTACAATGTGCCGGGCCGGACAGGATCAAACATTGCTGCAGAAACCACCCTGAAACTTGCAGACGAGTTCAGCAATATTGTAGCCATCAAGGAAGCTTCGGGCAATTTTGCACAGATCATGCAGATTATCAAAAACAAGCCCAAGAATTTCCAGGTTATCTCCGGTGACGATGCCATCACCCTGCCCATGATAACGATTGGTGCATCAGGGGTTATTTCAGTAGTGGCCAATGCTTTTCCAAAGGATTTTTCAACCATGGTGAACCATGCCCTGAAGGGCGAACTGGCTAAAGCAAATGCCCTGCATTACAAAATACTGGATGTGATCAATGCGCTGTTTGAGGAAGGAAGCCCGTCAGGGA
>CAYMJH010000066.1:1640-18147 GCA_964390385.1 uncultured Bacteroidales bacterium
CGTACTTGAGATCCTCAAACTTGCCCGCAACAATGTAAGGCTTCCGCTTGCTCCCGTGAGTGAAAAGCATTATGCCAAGCTGGAGGCGCTGGTGAAGAAGATGAAATGATGGGAAGAAGTAGCCAGTCTTCTAGTCTTCTAGTCTTTTCACCTTTTCACCTTTTCACCTTTTCACTCTTTCACTTTTCGTTTTTCGTTTTTCGTTTTTCACTGTTTACCGTTTACCGATAACCTTCTTCCTACGGTCTTGCGGCCATGCTCTGTGCGCCGTGGCAATTCTTGTATTTCTTTCCGCTGCCGCAGGGGCAAAGTTCATTGCGGCCCACTTTCTTTTCAACGCGGACAGGCTGGACTTTCTGTTCCCCTCTTCTGCCCGGAGCTCCGCCTTCGGGGACACCGGGCTGATATTCGCTCTTGTTGGCCTCCATCTGGCTGTAATCGGTGCGCCTGGGAGCCTGGCCCCGTTGCACGTCCGATGAATCCCGTATGGGGATCTGTCCCTTCAGCAACACCCCTACCACCTGTTTATTCACAGTATCAATCATGGTGCGGAACAGCTCAAAAGACTCAAACTTATATATCAACAGCGGATCTTTCTGTTCGTAGGTGGCGGTCTGCACCGATTGCCTGAGATCGTCGAGTTCACGCAGGTGTTCTTTCCAGGCTTCGTCGATGATGGCCAGCATGATGCTTTTCTCATAGGAGCGCATCAATTCCTCTCCCTGGGTCTTATAGGTCTTTTCGAGGTTGGTTAGGACATTATAAACCCTAATTCCGTCTGATATGGGAACGACAATATTCTCGTACAGTTTGCCCTGTTTTTCAAACACATCCCTGATGACCGGGTAAGCTTGTTTGGATATGGCTTCCTGTTTGCGTTTATAGGCATCCCTGACGGAACGGTAAAGACTTTCGGTCACCTCACTGGGTGAAAATTTCAGGTATTCATGGTCCGAAAACTGGGGCTCAACGAAGAGGTTTCGGAACACTTCAAACCTGAATTCATCAAAGTCGGACTGACCCTGAAACTGGTTCACAAGGCTTTCGCAGGCATCAAACATCATGTTGGCCACATCCACCTGGATTTTGTCACCGAACAGTGCATTGCGGCGCTTGGTGTAGATGACCTCACGCTGTGAATTCATCACATCGTCATATTCGAGCAAACGCTTGCGGATGCCGAAGTTATTCTCTTCAACCTTCTTTTGTGCTCTTTCGATCGATTTAGTGATCCATGGGTGCTGTATCACCTCTCCTTCCTTCAGTCCGAGTTTATCCATCACCCCGCTGATACGTTCCGATCCGAACAACCGCATCAGGTCATCCTCAAGGGAAACGTAGAACTGGGAACTGCCAGGATCACCCTGGCGTCCCGAGCGTCCTCTCAGCTGCCGGTCCACCCGCCTTGACTCATGTCTTTCAGTGCCCAGTATGGCCAATCCGCCCGCGCTGCGCGTTTCCGTTGTCAGCTTGATATCGGTACCTCTACCTGCCATGTTGGTGGCTATGGTTATCGTCCCGCTCCTGCCGGCTTCGGCAACGATTTCAGCTTCGCGCTGATGCAGTTTTGCGTTCAGCACGTTATGCTTCAATCCTTTCATTTTCAGCATGCGGCTCAGCAATTCAGAAATTTCCACTGAGGTGGTACCTACCAGCACGGGACGGCCGTTGCTGTTAAGGTCAGCGATTTCGTCGATAACCGCATTGTATTTTTCACGTTTGGTTTTATAGATCAGGTCTTCACGGTCATCCCTAACAACCTTACGGTGTGTGGGAATCACCACAACGTCAAGCTTATAGATATTCCATAATTCAGCAGCCTCGGTTTCAGCAGTTCCTGTCATCCCGGCCAGCTTATGATACATCCTGAAATAATTCTGCAGGGTAATGGTGGCAAAGGTCTGTGTGGCAGCTTCGATTTTGACTTTTTCCTTGGCTTCAATCGCCTGGTGCAATCCGTCGGAATACCTTCGCCCTTCGAGAATACGGCCTGTCTGTTCATCCACAATCTTCACCTTGTTGTCCATCACCACATATTCCACGTCCTTTTCAAACATGGAATAGGCTTTCAACAATTGGTTAATGGTATGAATGCGGTCAGACTTAGTGGCATAGTCCTGCAACAATTTATCCTTTCTCAGCAGTCTTTCCTCTGCGGAAAGACCTGACTTCTCCAATTCGGCAATTTCAGAACCGATATCGGGCATGATGAAGAAGCTCGCATCTTCAGCCGAAGTAGTGATCAGGTCGATACCCTTTTCAGTCATATCCACCGAGTTAAGCTTTTCATCAATGACAAAGAAGAGCTCATCGGTTACCTTGAACATGTTTTTGCTGTTCTCCTGCATGTAGAAGTTTTCCGTCTTCAGGAGCAGTGACTTATTTCCCTGTTCGCTCAGGAACTTGATCAGCGCTTTGTTCTTGGGCAATCCTTTGAAGGCCTGCAGCAGTTTAAAACCGCCTTCTTCCATCTTGCCCTCACCGATCAGTTTTTTAGCCTCAGCCAGTACATTGTTAACCAGGTTTCGCTGGGCATTCACCAGTTTTTCAACGCGGGGCTTGAGCTCCTCAAATTCCTGGTTTTCTCCCCGGGGCACGGGACCTGAGATGATCAACGGGGTCCGGGCATCATCGATCAGCACGGAGTCAACCTCGTCAACGATGGCATAATGATGCTTGCGCTGCACCAGGTCATGGGGACTGATGGCCATGTTGTCCCTCAGGTAGTCGAAGCCGAATTCATTATTGGTGCCATAGGTTATGTCAGCCAGGTAGGCTTTGCGCCTGGATTCCGAATTAGGCTGATGCTTGTCAATGCAATCCACGGTCAGCCCGTGAAACTCAAATATGGGTCCCATCCATTCCGAGTCACGCTTCGACAGGTAGTCATTGACCGTCACAATATGCACTCCCCTGCCTGCCAGTGCGTTGAGAAACACCGGTAAGGTAGCCACCAGGGTTTTGCCTTCGCCGGTGGCCATTTCCGATATTTTACCCTGGTGCAGCACAACACCTCCGATCAGCTGCACGTCATAGTGCACCATATCCCAGGTGATTGGATTGCCCCCGGCCATCCAGGTATTGCTCCATCTTGCCTTATCTCCGTCGATCTTAACACTTTCACGCACCGCGGCAATATCCCGGTCATAACCGGTGGCTGTCACTTCGAGGTACTCATGCTCCTTAAAGCGCTTCGCGGTCTCTTTTACAATGGCAAAAGCGGCGGGCAGTATATCAAGGAGGGTTTTCTCCAGCGTACTGACAATATCCTTTTCGATATCCTCAATTTTCTTGTAAAGCTCCTCCACCAGTTCCACTTCCATTCCTTCCGTTTCTATCCTGGCTTTGATGGCAGCGATCTCTTCTTCCGCAGGTTTCACGGATTCCCTTACCAAAACTTTTAATTCCTGTGTCTTCGAGCGAAGTGCATCATTGCTGATGTCCTGAAGGACATTGAATGCAGCGTTTATCTTTTCGGCAAGGGGAAGTATCTCACGGATATCACGCTCGGATTTGCTGCCAAAGAATTTCTTAAGAACATTGTTAAATTGAAGTGCCATTGTTTACAATATTTGAATCAGAAGCTGTCTTTTTCTCGTTAACTGTTAAAGGAACAGATGCAAAGATAATCCTTTGCAAATTAAATAAGATTTTATGCAACAGATGTTATAAATCAGCAATAACTTTGCCATTTCATGGAGATAACCATTTTTAAACGCTCCGCCGATGCGCTTTACCTTTTTAATGCTTGGTTTGCTTCTTTTTACAGCACCGCTAACGTTTTGTCAGCCCTGGCTGCATGAGGCAAACCACAAAAAAAATTCAGAACCTCCTGATTATTATGATATTCAGCAGGCCTTTAACCAATATTGGACCGGTAAAAAGCCGGAAAAGGGGAAAGGCTATAAACCTTTCAGGCGCTGGGAATACTTCATGGAACCACGCGTTTATCCATCAGGCAAATGGCCGGCGCTGTCATTCTGGCAGGAAATTCAGGACAAGCAAAAGTCCCTGGCCTTGTCGCCGGCAGCTGACCAGGTCTGGACGTATATCGGTCCGCCGGAAGTGCCTGTTGCAATCGGGACAAATAAGCCCGGAGGTATGGGGAGGGTGGATTGCATTGCCTTCCACCCTTCAGACTCATTGATCCTCTGGGCAGGTGCGCCAACCGGCGGGATCTGGAAAACCACGGACGGCGGGAAGCATTGGGCACCCCTCGGCGATCAGCTGGCGGCCATAGGGATCTCCGATATTGCCGTTCACCCTAAAGATCCCGATCAACTTTTTGTTGCCACAGGGGACGGCGACAGCTATAATGCATACAGTATTGGGATCATCAAATCAACCGATGGCGGGATGACATGGAATTCCACTTCGCTGACGATGGCGGTTGAAGATGCCCGGGTTTTCCGCAGGCTGCTGATGCATCCCGACCATCCCAATATTATGTTGGCTGCAGCGTCAGACGGGATCTACAGGACTACCGACTCCTGGTCCACTTACAAAAAAGTATTGACAGGACACTTTAAGGATCTTGAATATAAGCCGGGAACACCTGCCGTTGTTTATGCAGCCTCTTATGACTACAGCAACGGAATGGCGAAGGTATACAGGTCGACCGACCAGGGGGAGACCTTTCAGGAAAGCATGTCGGGCATGGGCATCAGCGGAATGGTCAACCGGATAGAACTGGCCGTTTCAGCGGCCGATCGCGAAATCGTATATGCCCTTTGCTCTGATGCCGGTCATGACGGGTTGTTCGGATTGTATAAATCATCGAACAGCGGTGTTTCATGGACAGGGGTTTACGGGAACAAAAAACTTAACCTGCTGGGATGGTCCGTTACCGGTTCAGATATCGGCGGCCAGGGCTGGTATGACCTTTCGCTCGCCGTCTCACCTGCCAATGCCGGTGAAGTCTATGCAGGCGGTGTGAATATCTGGCGTTCGTCCAACGGAGGAACCGCCTGGACGCTGAAAAGCAATTGGTACCATGATGAGAGCCATGCCTATGTGCATGCAGACCATCATGTGCTCAAATACAGCCCCCATGGCGAAATACTTTTTTCGGGCCACGACGGAGGCATAGCCAAAACCTATGATGACGGCAATAGCTGGGTGGATATCAGCAGCGGGCTTCATATATTGCAGACCTACCGCTTCGGATTGTCAGCCACCGATCCTGATGTTCTTATAACAGGCAATCAGGACAACGGCACCATCCTTGCCGGACCTGACGGCTTTTTTGAAGTTGTGGGCGGCGACGGCATGGAGTGCTTCCTGGATTATGACAATAACCATATCCTGTATGCTTCGATGTACAACGGCGACCTGAGGAAGTCGACAGACCGGGGCGTCACTTTTTCATCCATAACACCTTCCGGAGCTCCTGAGGGAAGCTGGATTACTCCTTTTATCATGCACCCCACCCTGCCTTCCGTATTGTATGCAGGTTATGACAAGGTATATAAATCATTAAACGGGGGAAGAAGCTGGACGGCATTGCCACACGGCATTTCCCTTAACGGCAATTTGAAAAGCCTCGCTGTCGCACCCGGTAACGACAGGATTATTTATGCAGCGTCGCATGGTGTTATGATCCGATCAGCCGACGGAGGAAAAACATGGACCGATATCACCGGGGGACTGCCCGCATCGGCCATAACAGCCATTGCGGTTTCACCGGCCGATCCGAATAAGGTATGGGTAGCCTTTGCCTCGTATGTTGCAAATGCAAAGGTTTACTATTCTTCCAGCGGTGGCAATGCCTGGCTGAATTTTTCTGCCGGGTTGCCCAATGTTCCTGTCAACTGCCTGGCGGTTCAAGAAAATTCCCATGCCGCTATCTATGCCGGGACCGATATCGGCGTCTATTATCGCGATGAGCAGCTTGCGGCATGGATTGATTACAGCGGCAACCTTCCCAATGTAATCGTCAATGATCTCGAAATCGATTATCCTGCCTCCCGGCTGAAAGCCGCCACTTTTGGAAGGGGAATCTGGCAAACGCCGCTGAAAACTGTTGACAAAAACATCCTTCGGGCCGAATTTACCATTTCGCCTGCCTATGCCTGCGTTAACGGATCCATTTTCCTGGAAGACCGTTCGATCGGGAATCCAACCGGTTACCAGTGGAATTTTGGTGAGGGAGCCGTACCCCAGACTGCTGCAACCAAAGGGCCACATACGGTCCGGTATGTTACAGCCGGCGAAAAGAACATCTCGCTTACAGTTTCATCAGCAACTACCGGCGATACAGAAACAAAGAGAGGGATCGTGTCGGTCGGAACGGATATTGAATTTGATGTGATACCCGATATCACCAATTCTTGTGATCCTTCTCCTGCAGTTCTATTTGCCGCCGGGAATTACAGCTACCAGTGGGATCCGGCTGAAGGACTGGATACAACCGAAGGCAACAGGGTCCATGCCTCCCCCGAGGCGACCACTGAATATACAGTTACGGCCATTCATGGCTCCTGCTCGGCAAAAAAAAGCACCACCGTGATAGTTACCGGCAATGATGACATCTGCCATGCCATTTTGCTGAACAGGGGGAAAAACGGGCCCTTTAACAACGACTGCGCCACAAAAGAAGAAACAGAGCCCGTACCTCCCCCGGGTTCTTCAGGCGATGGCTGCCAGACCCAGGACGGATGGTGCGACGGGGAAGACCGCATTGACAACAGCCTGTGGTTTACATTCACCGCCCCGGATAACGGATTGATATCCATTGAATCCAGCGGATTCGACAATCAGATAGCGGTTTATTCCTCCCCGTCATGCCAGGATATCCATATCGGCAACTATATCAGGCTGGCCGCCAATGATGATTTCCCGAACAAATCAGATTACTCAGCCTGCATTCAGGAATTGAATGGACTCACCCCCGGTACTATCTATTGGTTGCAGGTCGACGGCTCCTATGGCGGAGTCAGCGGTACTTTTTATATAACACTGAATGATTTCCCGCTCAGCCCCGTGAACGATGACTTTGCAGCTCCGGAACCTGCCGTTTCAATCTATCCGAATCCCTCCCGTAACGGGCTCTTCTATCTCCATACCGGCAGACAACCTGTTTCAGGCATGCATCTCAAAGTGTTTAAAGTCAGCGGAGAAACCCTGGTTGATATTAGCTACCCGGCACAGGGTGCGGAGACCATGATTCCCCTCGATCTGATGCATCTGCCCAAAGGTCTTTACCTGGTGGAAATACGGTGTGAAGACCGGATGTCGCGGATGAAGGTGGTGATACGGTAAGGATTTGGAATTACTGCAGAAATTTAGAATCATTCTAAACTATTTATCATGGTTTGAGTTGGAAAGTTTTTGTACATTGCCATCCGTTTCATTACTGAACATGAGGTTCTGATAAATATTCTTGCATTCTCCGTTGGGGCAATCCTATCTTACATAACCCGATTCGGGCCACCCGCTATCTTACCCAAGGATCAAGGAATATCGTAATCAAGTACATTGAATCAATGCACGCGTTTCTTCTGGTAACGTTGATAACTTTAAAAAAAAAACAACAAAAGTACAAACGGATTTGGCATATTAGCCGTATATAAAAGAATAAACACAAGGATAATCAAAGTAATACAGCACTCAATATAATAAACAAAATAAAAATTAATATTTCATTCCTATGAATCAAGAGAAAGAATTTCGGAGTAAAGGATTCTACGGTTATGTTCTTGAATCCTCACGTAAAGCGCTGAAAGGCAAATCGCGTATGATTTCATCCATTCTATTTTTAGTCACTGGACTTGCCTCGCTCGTATGGTTTCTGGTGAGGGTAATCCCCAAGCCCAGCCGTGTCAACTACCCCTGTATGAAGGCGGCCATGCCCGTGGCATCATCGTTTGTTGCCTATATCATCGGCATCACAAGCCTTACCCTGTTATTCCGCAAAGCTCGTCAGCGGCTTGTTGAATCGAGATATCTGCTGGCTTCCGTTTTTATAGTGCTGGGACTGGTTGCGGGAGCGATGACCATTGTCAGCACCAACAATAAAAGCCTTGCCAGCACTGCTGCCCTGCAGGGTCCCCAGGCCGGAAATGAGCCCATCGGCACCGCCAAAGGAATTTTTCCCGGCCGCGTGGTCTGGGTTCACGATGCCGACGCCACCGATGAGACCTGTGCCAATGTCACCGGCGATTACTGGTATTCCGACGCCAACACTAACCAGGAGGTCGTCAATGAAATGCTTTCCGACGGCCTGCAGCAGCTTACCGGCGCCACTACCGATGACGCTGCATGGGACAAGATATTCAAATACCATAACAATGCCCATGGCAAAGGTGAAACAGGCTACCAGGCCGGCGAGAAAATAGTCATCAAGATTAACCTGAACGGGATCGGCGGCAGCTTCCCTCAGGCCAAAAATATTAACACTTCACCCCAGATCTGCTATGCCATTCTCGATCAACTGGTGAACGTGGTCGGTGTCGCCCAGGCGGATATCAGCATCGGCGATCCCAATTGCGCGATGAATGATGCCACCTACAACAAATGCAAAAATACCTTCCCGAGTGTCACTTACTGGGGCAACGCAACAGGCCGCACACCGGCTGCCAAATCAGCTTCCGACGTGGTCCATTCGAGTGACAACAGCGCGAACCGCTTCGATGATCCTTTGCCCCAGGCCTATCTTGATGCTGCCTATATGATCAACATCCCCGTCTTTAAAAAACATCACCGTTCCGGTATCTCCCTGGGCACAAAGAATCATTTTGGTTCCATCGCCCCTTATACCGACGGCGCCTGGCACCTGCATTATTCCCTGCCCAGTCCCGATGCAACAGGCGACGCGGTGAACGGCCAGTACGGTATTTACCGCTGTTTTGTTGACCTGATGGGACATAAAGACCTGGGCGGCAAGACCATCCTCAACCTGGTCGACGGCCTATGGGGTTCCACCAACTGGGGACACCCGCCTGTAAAATGGCGCATGGCTCCCTTTAACAACGACTGGCCTTCATCGTTATTCCTTTCGCAGGACCCGGTGGCCATCGAATCGGTAGGCTATGACTTTCTGTACAATGAATTTGATGAAGCCCATCCCACCGAAGGATTGCCTGCCACTGACAACAAGGGCCCCTTTGCCCGATTTGAAGGAAGCGATGATTTCCTTCACCAGGCTGCCGATGTCAGCAACTGGCCTGCCGGCATCACTTATGATCCCGAAAATGACGGCACCCCCCTGGAAAGCCTTGGGACGCATGAACACTGGAACAACGCCATCGATAAAAAGTATTCCCGCAACCTGGGGACCGGCAACGGCATTCAGCTGGTGCTGGTAGAAGACGGCAAGTTGGTGGTTTCCTCCGTCATCAGTGAGTCCAACAGCGACCTGCCCAGCAACCAGGTGCACACCATCTACGTGGACTCCTCCAACGTGAAGTGGATCGGCACCGATAAAGGGCTGGCACGTTACACCGATTCCACATGGACCATTTACAAAAAGCTTGACACCCTGAGCAACGGCGATGTCATCTTGCTGAACAGCAATATCAAGGATATTGAGTACGAGCGCACCGGTTACGGAACCGAGCTTTGGCTGGCCACCGACAGCGGCCTTACGGTTGCCTCCTACAACGTGGACGGCATTACCTCCGCCACCACTTACCACAGGGGCAATGCAGGCCTGCTGCGTGATACGATAACCAACGTTTCCGTGGATGCCCTGCATAACCGCTGGATTGCCACCGACACCGCCATTACCATCTTCAGGGGCAATAAATGGGATACCCTTTACACCCTCACCGATGTGGATATTGAACCCTTTGCCGTAAAGGATTACACCATCACCGACATTCAGTCATACCCGCCCGATCAGCAAGCCTACATAGCTGTGGCGGGAAAGGGGATCGCCAGGGTCAGCTACGACATGGCCGACGGCTTCACCGGCGCATCCGGCTGGGGCCTGCCCTGGTCACAGATCACCTCGAACGATGTGCAGGCTATCGCCGTCAAGGGCGATCTCCAGTGGGTGGGAACATCCGCCGGCGCCAACCGGCACACCACCAACATGGCCAAGGAAGGCTGGGGAATATTTTCGCTGGATTCGGGCCTGGTCGATCTCAATGTCGTTGCCGTTCATATCGACGACAATGACAACGTATGGCTGGGCACCACGGCAGGACTGTCGGTGCTGGCCGGCGGCGAAATGTATAATTACACCGAAAGCGAAGGTCTCATCAGCAACACCATCAATCATATCACTTCCGATATGAAGGGCAACGTTTGGATTGCCACTCCTGCCGGTGTGGAATATTTCAGCGCAATTCCCGGCGTCATCGCGCTGAAAGCGCCCACCCTGGTTTCGCCTTACAATGATGCCACCGCTGTGGCGGTGCCTGCAGCGCTGTCATGGAACAGCCTCACGGCCGCCACTGCCTATACCCTGCAGGTCGACACGGTGTATACCTTCGATAGCCCCTGGCTTACCGTCAATGACATAGCTGCGTCGAATTATATGCTCTCCGGGCTGAAATATGAATACCAGTATTTCTGGCGGATCGCCGGCACACAGGATGGAAAGACCGGCCCCTGGTCAGAGGTGTTCAACTTCATTACCGACAAATATGTCAACGATATCCCCGATGTTTACACCGGTATCCAAAACCTCACCGCCTATCCCAACCCGGCACGCAATTTCCTGCAGGTGCAGGGCGATTGCACCCGGCCACAGCGCATCGAGGTAAGGATCTATTCCCTCAGCGGCCAGCTGGCCGGAACACCGTTGATCTTCCAGGCTGACCAGGGCATATTCAGCCAAAGGATCGATGTCTCTGACAGGGCCAGGTTTACTCCCGGACTCTACATTATGCAGGTCACCGGCGAAACCTTTGAGCACAGAATTAAAATCACGGTTCAATAGTAATTACGAAACAGCGATGCTGTCTTTATTGTAAAATACCTGCTCTATGAAAACAAACCGGTTTTCACTCCGGCCATGGAAAGTTGGGACTACTTCATTCCTGAAAAGGTTTAAGATTCCGTCAGGCATGATATTCGTAATCCTGGGCCTGTTGTCAACGCTATGGATGCTGGTAAGGCTCATTCCAAAGCCCAGCCGTATTCAATATCCCTGCATGAAAGCAACAATGCCCATGGCCTATTCCTTTATCTCTTATGTAATAGGCATAACAGGATTTACTTTTCTTTTTAAAAAGGCAAGGGAGCGTTTTTACCAGGCACGATACCTGTGGGCCGGAATATTTATATGCCTTGGTCTGGTTGCCGGAGTCTGGACCGTTGTTAGTACGAACAGGACGGTAAAGGCCAATACGGTAAAACTTCAGGGACTTCAGGAGAGCAATGCACCCGTCGGGACAGCCAAGGGTATTTTCCCGGGGAGGGTGGTGTGGGTCTTTGACCCTGATGTAACTGACGAAACATGTGCCAATGTTTCCGGTGATTACTGGTACCTCAATACGAACACAGACCAGAGTCTTGTAAACGCAATGCTTTCGAAAGGTCTGAAGAGTCTTACAGGCGGCACTACGGACGCTGAAGCCTGGAATAATCTTTTCAGGCATTTCAACGAGAACCACGGAAAAGGACAGACGGGATACACAGCGGGAGAAAAGATCACGATAAAGATCAATCTCAACGGACAAAGCCACGTGAAAAATATCAACACTTCTCCGCAGATATGCCTGGCTATCCTTGATCAGCTCGTTAATACCGTTGGTGTGGCGCAGTCAAATATCAGCATCGGTGATCCGTACTGTCCCATGGCCGATGCCACCTATAACCCTTTGAAGGCAGCTTTCCCGAATGTGATCTACTGGGGTAACGAGGCAGGTCGGACCCAGCCTACAAAGACAACTTCACCGGTGCTGTTTTCCAGTGATGACAGCGATGATAAGTTTTCTAACGCTTTGCCGCAGGCATATGTAAACGCAGACTACATGATCAACATACCTGTTTTCAAGAAACATCACCGGGCCGGTATTTCACTGGGCGCCAAAAATCATTTTGGAACCATAGGAGCCTATGCCGGCGGAGCATGGCACATGCATTATTCATTACCCTGCCCTGAGGCAGACGGTGATGTCGCCAACGGAGAATACGGGTTATATCGTTGCTTTGTCGACATCATGGGTCATAAAGACCTGGGGGGCAAAACCATACTTTACCTGGTAGATGGAATCTGGGGGTCCGTCAATTGGGGCCATCCGCCCGTTAAATGGCGCATGGCGCCGTTTAATACCGACTGGCCAAGCTCCTTGTTTCTGTCCCAGGACCCGGTGGCCATTGAATCGGTGGGATATGATTTTCTATATCATGAATTCGATGAAAACCACCCGAGCGAAGGATTGCCTTTTACCGGTGACAAAGGTCCGTTCCCGCGATTCGCAGCTACTGATGATTATCTTCACCAGGCGGCCGATCCTGCCAATTGGCCGGCAGGGATCAGCTATGACCCCGAAAATGACGGCACCGTGCTGACAAGCCTGGGGACACACGAGCACTGGAATAATCCGTATGACAGGAAATATTCACGTAACCTCGGGACCGGCAACGGGATAGAATTATATTTTACCTCGACCAATCCTGCCGGCCTTGATGAGATAAAAACCGCACCGGCGGTCACGGTTTATCCCAATCCGGTTACCGAGAGGGCAACCATTCAATTTAACCTGGATAAGCCGGGACTTGTTTTCCTTGAGATTTATTCACCCGAAGGCAGGCTGGTTGAGACCCTGAATCAGGGACAACTGAAAGCAGGACCGCAGGTATTCAACTGGATCCCGGAAAGCAAGTCCGGTCTTTATATCGGAAGCCTTTCGGTTGCTGCCGGTGGTGAACATTACAATAAGGCTTTTAAAATCAGAGTGGAGTAAAATACAAAGGCGCAAAGTTAACAGTACCAGATCTTAATAACTTTGCGGCCTTGCGATTTTGTGAGTCCCGATCCTTTCAACAAGAAAAGAAATCAAATTACGGACCGAATATCGAACAAGGAACATCGAACACCCAATAATGAAGATAATACAAAGAACGCGTCATCTTCGATATTCAACATTCGGTGTTCCTTGTTCGTAATTCCTGTTATATTGTTATTTAAAAAGTATACTATTTTCTACTCCAGTACCACAAACCGCAGGTCATCCCAGCAAAAATCATAATCAAAGGGAACCGTGCTGTCGCCGTTAATATAAACCAGGAATGCATTATCCAGGCCCAGTGCCCGTATATCGGCATAGGTCACAAAGCTCATCCCCGTGAAACTTTTCAACGGTATGGTATAGGTAATCCATTGATTGACGGGTACTTCCGCTGTTTCATAAGGCTGAAGCCTGTAGCCATAACTGTTTGCGAAAAACGAAATCTCGATCCATCCGTCTGTCCATGGTAACAAGGTATTAATATTGATACTGACCGCCAGTTTTTCAACCGGGGTGGCTGAAGGGATATTGGGCCACGAAGATAAGGCCAGGCCGTTGGCTCCCTCGTCATACCATCCGCCATTCGACGGGCAGGTTGAGGCATAGTGATAGAACACCCCGTTCCCTTCGTAAGGCAGGTTGCCTGTTAGCGCCGTATCCGTATTCCAGCGCCATACCCAGTTGCCGATGCCGTCAAAATCATACAGTACCAATGACCGATCATTAAAACCCGGATAAACGGCTTCAATATCGCCCCGCACCACTTTCAGTTCACCGGTGGCACGGGCATCCGGCATGGTAAGCACGATCTCGGTCTTCAGTTCGTTGATGGTCAGCCCGCTATTGTCCACTTCAATCCCGCCGGGAAAAACGACCTTTTCAATATTCCTGAAATCACGGCCATAAATGGTAAACGTATCTCCCACAACGGTAAGGTCCCGGCTCACTCCCGTAATAACCGGGGGAGGATTTGGAATAAAGTCGAGGGTATCCGAGCCGCTCTCTGTAATCACTATTACTTTACCATCATATTGGGCACCGTCGGGTAACCTGAAATTGATGATACTGTAATTATTGATATCATACTGCGGTACTTCAATTTGTTGATCATTAACCATAAAGACCACGTTGAGCACTTCGTAGAAATTGTTTCCGTAAATAAAAATTTGGGTGTCAACTGCGGCCGGCACATCAAAGAACAGGAATCCAATGGAAGGCTGGGGCGATAAAAATTTGAAGCTGAAAACAGCTTCTCCCTGGGGAGTGACGACCCTGATTTCATTCGGGGCTGAAGGATCCGATCCCTTCAGCGGAATTTCTGACGGGATCTGCAGGATGATATGGGTGTTGGTAACGTACATCAGGCTGAAAGGAACCTCGGTGTTGTTGAAGTAGATATGGGTCACACTTTCCAGGTTCTGACCCTGAATGACGATATAGTCGCCGGGGAATGCTCTCTCCACCGAACTGTCGGCCGTGGCCGGGTCGGGTGTACGAATGCTGGTAATGACAGGGGGGCCCGGTTCTTCTTCACAGGAGCCGGCCACGAAAAGTAACCCAGCCAGTAATGACAATGTAAGCATAAAGCCTACAAGCACTGAGACATATTTTATTATCGCTTTCATGATACGGTATTTTTTTGTTATTCGCTAAAAACATAAGGAACCGGTTCCTCATTGAAGTATGGATTCTGCACCATTTCCGATTCGGGATAAGGGAAATAAATATCCTTTGCCGTTACGAATGTCGGGGGATCTTCACGCGAAGTTATGGTAAGGGTCAGGGTGCCGTCATGATTCCTGACATGCTCATATTCAGCGCCTCTTTCCTGTCCGTTTAAATAGTCAAGTATGAATTGCGGCTTAACATAATACCAGGTAACCAGGTCATACCAGTATTGGTATTCCATGGCAAGTTCTATGCGCCTTTCATACATTATGTCGTCGAAATCAACCGATGCCAGTTCAGGCATTTTGGCCCTGGCCCGAACCTTATTGAAATAGGCCAGTCCGTCGCCCGATGTCAGTTCTCTTAAATTCCCCAGGGCTGCCTCGGCATATACCAGGTAGACGTCAGCCAGCCGCAGGATATAGGAATTAAGGGGAGAATTCATAGCAGCCACATCGCCTTCGTTATCATCGGGACCACCCGGTACATATTTTTTCAGGGGGCAGGTTCCGGTTTCGCTGAAGGTATAACCGCCGGAGGCACTGTTGATCTCGGGATAATGCACACCATTTGTCATATAAGTAGCATCAAGCCTTATGGTGTCGCCCTGCCGGTATAAGGCAAGAATGTCATAGGACGCACGGTGGCTGCCCCAGGCCGAAACCCCTCCGACTACATCGGAATGAAATGCAAAGTCTGATAAAGTGGCGTTTTGTGAGCCCCACACGCCAAGGGGTACCCACAGTAAGGAAAACAGGCTTTCCTGGTTGTTGGATCCGGCCCTGTTGACATTGGACTTGTACTTAAAGAGGTCGGCATAGTTATCCATTAATTTTAATCCACTGTTGTCACAAACATCGGCAGCATAGTATTTGGCGCTGTCAAGCAGTGCCTGGTTGCGCATACCGTCTGTGCTGCCAAAGCCTGAGAGGGCAAGGTAAACTTTGGCCAGCATCCCTTCAGCCGACCAGCGCGTAACCCTGCCGGGTATATCAGTTTCCGGCAGATGGCGGGCTGCCCAGGTGAGGTCACGGATGATGAATTTGTAAACATCCTCCACAGGATTGAGCGGAATGACAGGCATCTGCACAAGGGCCACATTGTCTTCTATGATCATAACCGGCCCCCAGGCCCTCACCAGGTGAAAATATGCTGCAGCCCGCATAAAACGGCATTCGGCTATGGCAGCATTTTTTTGTTGTTCGGTGACATTTTCAGCCTGTGCAAGGATATGGCCCATCACCATATTCGACTGGGCCACCACCTTATACAATGCACTCCATGCTTCATAGAGATTAGGATCAAGTGAATTAACGGTAAACCTGTAATAACCCGCGTTGAAATACTTTGACAATGTATTACCGCCACGTATGTCACCTATGCTGTAACCGGCCCTTTCATTGTAGTCAAACCATACAATATTATACAGTGCTGAAGTTCCGGCCCTCAGTTCATCATAGGATTTGTAATAATTATCAACCGTCACCCTGTCAAGCGGAGGCCTCTCGAGAAAATCCTCGCTGCATGCCGAGCCTATGAATACCAGGGAAATGATGGTCCAATATTTTGCTGTGTTTTTCATATCGATTTCCTTTTATTAGGGTTGCATTAGAAGTTAACACTTAAACCGAATGTATAAATCCGCTGCGAAGGATAACGTCCGTTATCAATGCCGCTCAGCAGCATATTCTGGTTGATCGAACCGACTTCGGGATCATAGCCCTTGTATCTTGAGAAGGTATGGAGATTCTGGATATTGACATATAACCTTACGCTTTCCATTTTGATTTTCCCAGTTATGTTGGCCGGGATCCTATATCCCAGGACAATATTTCTTATCCTCAGGTAAGATCCGTCTTCAACAAAACGATCAGAGATACGATTGTTGGCATTGGCCGAATAATTGGTCAGACGGGGAATATCAGTTCCTTCGTTCA
>CAYMJH010000066.1:18157-18381 GCA_964390385.1 uncultured Bacteroidales bacterium
GTGGCGGGATCAACGGCTGTCAAATCAGGATCGTAGACGCCGATTCGGGCATAATCCTTTACCGATCTGAAAACGCCCAGGTTCGTGTTGGGATCTTCAAACCGCATCCGGGTCCAGTTGTAGATCTTATTCCCGTAAGTACCGGTAAGGTTAACCGAAAGATCAAAATTCTTATACGACAACCTTGTATTGAAACCGAAGGAGAAACCGGGATTGGGATCGCC